>CAZBIK010000071.1:0-12826 GCA_964491955.1 uncultured Ferruginibacter sp. | reverse complement strand
GCGATGGCCCGGACCAAAATTGGATGGTCTTACAGAGGAGTTTTGGAGATTAAGGTCAGAAAAAAAGAATAACCGAGGTAATCGTCATTTTTAATTTCTGATGCAAACATAATACAGTTTTCGGAAAACGCAAATTTTTTACACCGTAATTTTACTGTCATCTTAGGGAAAACACGTTAAATAGCAGATTTGTTAAATTTAATTTATCGATCTGACTAAAAGTCTTTAGCTATTTTTCAACGAAATAGTTAAATAAATAGATAAATTATTTTGTTCAGCTACAATAGTTATTCATTCCTCAATAAACAGCGCATTTTATAGTGATTCATATTATACCCAAACAGTAATTTCGGAAATACCCTTAATTCCCATTTCACAAAACCAAAAAACAGTTTGCCCTGATTTTCAGCATCCCGATTTTTTCAAAACAGGAATACCTAACAGTATGATCAATTACAATTTCCATAAATAATAATGCCCTTTTGTCATAAGCAAAATTATTTATCCAGCTAATTATTTTTACGATTCTGCCAGTTTACCTGAACTTATAATTGTCATTAATTTTTAAACGACCTGGCACCGGTAGAAAAGAAAACTTAATGTAGCGTTAATACGTAATATAATTTATTATATTTAAATTAATATTAGTAATTACTTACAAGTACTTTATTAATCAATAATATAATTATAGAATTTACATTTTTATTTACGAAAATGTAAAAGTGCGTGTTTTTTCAGATAAAATACTTAATAATTACATTTTATACCTTGACTATAATATTTAATAGTACTTATAATTTATTGTATTTTAATACTATATAGTATTTTTTAGTTCACAATTAATTTAGTATGCCGAATTTCAGTATTTTCAACAAAAGCAACTTCATTACCCTAAATGATTTAGTGGTCTTTTTTACCGGGATACCGAACTTTTATTGCCATTCAAATTTCTTAACTTACATTACATCCTGAAACAGGCACATGAAAAACAAGATTCTCCTCTCCCCCATTTTATTCTCTATTTTTGTATTTTGTGCGACAGCATGTCAGGCACCCAAGGAATTGGTTTACCGCGATTTTAAAAATCTTAAAGTTGAAAAGGTAGGGTTTGCGGCCACTACCCTCAAACTGGATCTCATTTATTATAATCCCAATAATTTTGGAATGCAGCTTAAATATACCGACCTGGATATCTATATTGATAATGCTTTCCTGGGACACAGCAGCCAGGATTACCAGATCACCATTCCCAAACTGTCTGAATTTACCATGCCGCTGCAGATAGATGTTGACATGAAAAACCTGCTGAAAAATGCTTTTTCAACCTTTATGGGCAAAGAAGTATTGGTGAAAATTACCGGTACGGTAAAACTGGGAAAGGCAAATGTGTATAAAACCTTCCCGGTAAGTTATGAAGGATTACAGCGTTTCACTACTTTTTAAGCAGGATACGATACCAATATAAGCGATATACAGCCGGTATTTGCCTTTACAAAATAAATAAACCGGAATTATTGCTTTATGGCCGGTTTGGCAGCTTTTGCCGCTTCTATGTGCTTCTTACATTCTTTCGGAAGCCTTTTAAAGGCATATTCCTCTGCTTCAATATCATCAGCATCAAATCCCTGGTTGGCAATGGCTACTTTAATATTTTCCAGGGTAGTGCGGTCATTTAACCAGGTGACCGTAGTGGTTTTCTGTTTAATATTCACTTTAACGGATGTTACCCCTTCTGTTCTGCCAATAAAAAATTCAACCCGGTCCTTACAGGTCTCGCATTGTACCGTTGGGGTTTTGATCACTGCCTTGCCACTAACTTTCTGGGTCTGCTGGTATTGGGCAAAACCCGTTGCCGATATACAAAAAACGGCCACTAGGCCAAGTATCAATGATTTCATATATAATGATTTTAGGTTCTGCATCGCCGGGAAAACTACTAAGCATCGCAATTCTTCGCCAAAGCTTCGTATCACAATAATACTTCGCTAAAGCTTCGTATCACAAGCTAAATTATTGAATCCCTTTCCAATTGGCAGGATCTGCCCTCCAATTTAACAAGGTATTTTGTTCTTCAGCAGCAATGACCCCTTTTTCAAGCGCCAGGCTGATCAGGGCCTGGTAATTGGTAAGCGAACAGTATGGGATATTTGCCGCAGCAAAGGCCTGGTCAGCTATTTCAAACCCATAGGTAAAGATGGAAACCATACCAACTACCTCTGCACCGGCCGCTTTTAATACTTCACAAACCTGCAAACTGCTTTTACCGGTGGAGATCAGGTCTTCAATAACCAATACTTTACTGCCTTTTTCCAGGGCACCTTCTACCTGGTTGCCCAATCCATGTTCTTTGGGTTTTGGCCGCACATAAATGTATGGAAGTTTAAGCTGGTCAGCTGCCATGGCACCCCAGGCGATCCCTGCAGTTGCAACACCGGCAAGCACTTCAGCCTGTTGAAATTTTTCAAAAATGACACTGCACATTTCACTTTTAATAAAATCCCTGATGTACGGAAAAGATAAAACCCTGCGGTTATCACAGTAGATCGGGCTCTTCCAGCCGCTTGCCCAGGTAAAGGGTTCTTGCGGGCTCAGTTTAATTGCATTAATTTGTAACAGTTTTTCAGCTACGGCTTTTTCATCAGTCATGCTGCAAATTTGACCAATGCAAACTGAAAACTGAAATTTATTTATGTACATCAACATCTATTTTGACGATAAACCGGTGATCCTTTGTGATGAGATTGACAAAAACATCAATGAAATACTGCACCACCCCGATGCGGTTTTTGTGGATGAGATCTCACCCAGGGCCATAAAATCGATGCTTCACGAAATTAAAAAAGAGGAATTTCATGCCGGTGTTATCTGGCATAGCAACCTGGAAAAGTTAAAAGAAACATTCTTTAAAAATTTCAAGGTCATTGAAGCAGCCGGCGGTATCGTGCAAAATGAAAAAAAGGAGATCCTGTTCATTTACCGGCTGGGTAAATGGGACCTGCCCAAAGGAAAAATAGAAAAAGGAGAAAAAGAAGAATTGTGCGCACTCCGGGAAGTAACCGAAGAAACCGGTGTTACCAACCTGCAGTTAAAAAAGAAAGTGGGAGAAACCTATCACGTGTATGATGAATTTGGCAAACATTTTTTAAAAATTTCACACTGGTATCACATGACCTGTTCTGCTAACCAGGTATTAAAGCCCCAGTTGGAAGAACATATAACACAGATCAAATGGGTGAAGACCAGGGATATCAAGGAACCGATTAAAGATACCTATCCGTCTGTAAAAGATATCCTGGGATTTTTTTTTGATACCCCTTGAGGTTTGGGAGTTGGGAGTTAGGAGTTAGGAATTGGGAATTGGGAATTAGGTGTCAAGAGTTTTTATAGCTTTATGAGTTCAATTTTAGTCATTAGTCATTAGTCATTAGTCATTAGTCATTAGACTTTAGACTTTAGACTTTAGACTTTAGACATTAGACTTTAGACTTTAGACTTTAGACATCACCACATTACACCGGTTTCTTCAGGATCGCAACCGTAAGTCTGCTAACACAAACCAGTTTTTTCCTGTCATCATGAATTTTTATGTCCCACACATGCGTGCTTGCCCCAATGTGCAAAGGGCTGCAGGTTGCCGTTACAAATCCTTTCCTGGCGCTGCGTACATGATTGGCATTAATCTCAAGACCTACACAAATGAATTTAGCGGGGTCTATCACAAAATGCGAAGCCAGGCTGCCTACAGTTTCGGCCAAAGCACAACTGGCGCCTCCATGCAACAGCCCATAAGGTTGTTTGGTCCTTTCATCAACCGGCATACGCATCACCAGGTGATCATCGCCGATCGCTACCCATTCCATCCGGAGGTATTCACCCATGGTATCAGGCCCAAGGGGATTCAGTGCGGGTAAGGACAATGATTTATTAAACCAGATAGACATGGTAACTTTTAAAATTGATTGGGAAGATCATTTCCGTTTTTTGATGGATCGCTTTACCACATCAGGCAAAAACTGGGATACATCACCGCCGTTCCTTAACACATCCCTTACCAGGGTTGAAGCCACAGAAGTGAATTGAGGCAAACAGGTGAGGAAAATCGTTTCGATACGGTGATCAATGCTGCGGTTCATATCAGCTATGGCCTTTTCGTATTCAAAATCATTCACGTAACGGATCCCGCGTAAAATAAAATGGGCGCCTACTTTATTACAACAATCCACTGTTAAACCATCATAGGCCAGCGCTTCCACTTTCGGGTTTCCGGCATACATTTCCCGCAGCCATTTCAGCCGCTGCCTTTCCGTGAACATGGGCTTTTTATTGATGTTACGGCCAATACCGATGACCAGTTTATCAAATAAAGGAAGTGCCCTGTCAATGATATCCTTATGCCCCAGTGTTACCGGGTCAAATGTGCCGGGAAATAAACAGATCCTGTTCATTAATGGATAATTGATAATTAGATAATGGATAATTCCTTAGAATTACAAGCATGTTTATTTTTTACCAAAATACAAATGTTATACAAAAAATGAACTAATTATTTCCGGATACATTATAAATTATCCATTTTACAATTATCCAGTAAAAATTATCCATTACTCTTGTTTCCTGCCAGTAAATAGAGCGCTGCCATCCTCACAGCAACCCCGTTCTCTACCTGCTGCAAAATGATCGATTGATTACCGTCGGCCACATCGCTGTCGATCTCTACACCCCGGTTAATGGGGCCCGGGTGCATAATCACGATCTCTTTCTTTAACCCATCCAGTAATTTTTTACTGATGCCGTAAGCCAGGTTATATTCCCGCAAAGATGAAAAAAGCACCTGGTTCTGCCTTTCAAGCTGTATGCGCAACACATTGGCCACATCGCACCATGACAGCGCCTTTTTGATATTGTATTCCACTTTAACGTGCAATGCTTCTTCAATATATTTTGGGATCAGCGTTGGCGGGCCTGCCACCATTACTTCGGCTCCCATTTTATGCAGGAGATGGATATTGCTGAGGGCAACCCTGGAATGCATGATATCGCCAATTAAGACCACTTTTTTCCCGGCAATGCTTCCCGTTTTTTCCTGGATGGACAATGCATCCAGCAATGCCTGCGTAGGATGCTCATTGATGCCGTCGCCGGCATTGATGATGGCTGCAGGTATATGCTTTGCCAGGAAATGCGGAGCCCCGCTGGCACTGTGCCGCATCACCACCATATCCACTTTCATACTTAAAATATTGTTTACCGTATCCAGCAGTGTTTCACCTTTTTTTATGGATGATGCTGATGTGGAAAAATTAATGGTATCTGCCCCAAGCCTTTTTTCTGCCAGTTCAAAAGATATCCTGGTTCGGGTTGAATTTTCGTAAAATAAATTAACGATGGTTACATCACGCAATGACGGCACTTTCTTTACAGATCGCTGTAATACTTCCTTGAAACGGGTGGCGGTAGATAAAATAAGTGAAATGTCTGCTGCGGTGAGGTCTTTAATGCCCAATAGATGTTTGGTAGATAGTTGCATTAAGCAGCGAAGTTAAAGGTTTGCCACAGATTATACAAAATTTTGTGCCGGGGAAAGCTGGCTGATCAATAATGGATAATTTAACAATGGATAATTGATAATTTTTTCAATTTAATGCTGTATTCCATTCAGCAGGGAAACTGAAATCTAAAACATTATCCATTTTACAATTATCCATTATCCATTAATATAACACTACCGCTTCCTTATCCCACTCCACTTTTACTTTCTGGGAGATGACCGTATCGATGGCCTTGCCACAATAATCGGGTTGAATGGGCAATTCCCGGTTGAACCTGCGGTCGACCAACACACACAATTCTACCTTTTTAGGCCTTCCAAAATCCTGTAAGGCATCAAGTGCGGCACGGATGGTGCGGCCGGTGTACAACACATCGTCAATTAAGATCACTTTTTTATCTTCAATGGAAAAAGGGATATCGGTGGTATTGGCCACATGCAGTTCATCCCGCACATCATCTCGGTAAAAGGTGATGTCTAATATGCCGTATTGGGCCTTTTCGCCGGGGCAAAGCTGCCGGACGCACTCCATCAGTTTGGTGCCTACCAGCACGCCACGGGGCTGTATGCCGATGAATACCACATCATCCAGGTTGTGGTTGTTTTCCAGGAACTGGTGTGCCAGTCTTAAAATGGCCAGGTGCAATTGCTGCTTATCCAGGATCGTTTTCAAATGTAAAAATTTGTACAGCGAATTTATCTGTTATTGGCCGATAAAAAAAGTTCCTGTTTGCAGGAACCTTTTTATGCGTTACACTTTGTTATTTTATTTACCGCCGGTTAACTGTTGTTGCAGCAATGCCAGTTCATCCCATTTACCGGCTGCTGCGAGTTTAGCCTGTTTTGGCCAGGAACCCGGGTTATGCATACTGAATTTACTGCCGCCGGATTCCAGGATCAATTTCAGATTTTTTACAGTTGCTTTTGAAAGCTGTTGGTAACTCTGGATCTTATTTTTATACAATAAAGCTTCAATCTTTTTTCCGATCCCTTCCACTTTGGTAAGGTCTTCTTTTACAGCAACCGGTTTTGGTTTTGCCTGCCCGGTGTTTTGCGCTGATTTTTTTACTGCTGTTTTCTTTGCTGCTTTTGGTTTTGCAGTTGCTTTTTCCACAGCGGTTTCTGTTACACTTATCCCGGCAACCCTAACCAGGCAATTCTCTACCGGGTATCCCATCATGTCGGAGATGATCTTTTCGCCATCATCATTTACCCAGCGGCCATTGCTGAGCAGGTAGCGGTATTGATAATCCCTTCCCGCAGGAAGTTCCACTTCGGCCCTCATGGAGCCATCCTCCTGCTTTTGCAGGTATATCCCTTCTTCAATATTCCAGTTATTGAATTCGCCGAGTAAGACACATGCATCTGCGCCTATCACGTGGCCGGCAGGTAATGTGAATGTGATTTTTGTGTTCATGATTATTTGTGTTTATGGATCATTTCTCCTGTAAAAAGGGGTAACGGTAATCCGTAGGTGAATTAAAGGTTTCTTTGATGGTACGGGCGCTTAACCAGCGGTACAGGTTTAAAATGGATCCCGCCTTGTCATTGGTACCGCTGCCCCTGGCTCCGCCGAATGGCTGCTGGCCAACCACGGCGCCGGTTGGTTTATCATTGATGTAAAAATTTCCGGCGCTGTTGCGTAATTTCTCTGTAGCCAGTTCCACTGCAAACCGGTCGCGGGCGATCACTGCACCGGTCAGTGCATAAGGCGATGTTTCATCCACCAGTTTTAAGGCCGATTCGAATTTATTTTCATCATAAATATATACGGTCAGTATGGGGCCAAACAACTCTTCGCACATGGTCACATAATTGGGATCAGTTGCTTCGATCACTGTTGGCTCGATAAAGTAACCATCTGTTTTATCGCATTTGCCCCCAACCCAGATCTTTGCACCGCTTTCCCTTTTCCAGGCCCCTTTGATATATCCCTCCAGTTTATCAAAACTTTTTTCATCAATGACCGCATTCACAAAATTGGAAAAATCCTCCACCGTGCCCATCTTCATGGTCTTCACCTGCTCCACCAGTTTCTTTTTTACTTCTGCAGCCATGTTCGACGGGATGTAAGCCCTGGAGGCAGCCGAACATTTTTGGCCCTGGTATTCAAATGCACCCCTGGCCAGTGCGGTTACCACCACATCCGGATCAGCGCTTTTATGTGCGATCACAAAATCCTTACCACCGGTCTCTCCAACAATACGTGGATAAGAACGGTACATGCTCATATTCTTTCCAATGGTCTCCCACATTTTATTGAACACACCGGTACTGCCTGTAAAATGTATGCCAGCAAAATCACGATGATTAAAAACAACTTCACCAATGGTTGGACCATCAATAAAAACCAGGTTGATCACACCATCCGGTAAACCGGCCTCTTTTAATATGCGCATGAACATCTGTGCACTGTACACCTGCGTGTTGGCGCATTTCCAGATAACCACATTGCCGCACATGGCAGCAGAGGTGGGCAGGTTGCCGCCAATGGCTGTAAAGTTGAATGGGGTTAGTGCAAAAACAAATCCTTCCAGCGGCCGGTATTCCATCCGGTTGTTCATGCTTGCCCCGCTGATGGGCTGCTGGCGATATATCTCACTTAAGAAATGAACATTGAAACGTAAAAAATCGATCAGTTCACAGGCTGCATCGATCTCGGCCTGGAAACAGTTCTTACTTTGTCCCAGCATGGTAGTACCGTTAATGTATGGACGATATTTACCGGCCAACAGGTCTGCAGCTTTTAAAAATATATTGGCCCTGTTCTCCCAGCTCATGCCGGCCCATTTATCCTTTACTTTTAATGCCGCATTGATGGCCTTGGTTACATGCTTTGCTTCACCCACATGAAAATGCCCCAGCAGGTGTTTGCGCTCATGCGGCGGGCGGATCTCCATTGTTTTGCCGGTTCTCACTTCTTCGCTACCAATGTACATCGGTACGTCGATCCGGGTACTTTTCAATTCTTTGAGTGCTGCTTTAAGGGCTGCTTTTTCTTTTGAACCGGGTGCATAACTAAGTACAGGTTCATTTACCGGCATGGGGTAATAAAAATCTCCGTATTGCATATTTCTTGATTTAGAAATGCAAAGATACATTCAAACCGGCCGGCGAAAAAATCTCATCCTTTATCGGATCTGGTACCATAAAGTAGTGCTTGCTTGCAGGGTTATGCTGCTGTTAGCCGGTATGGTTGTAACTGCTGTATTACTGAAATTGCGATAACTGCTGATTGTTTTGACAAATGGATTCTGATTAACGATCACATACTCCCGCCTCCAACTACTGGAAGCTGCAGGTAAGGTTATTGTCAATGGTGAAGCTCCCACCGAACTGGATATGATGATCGTATGGTCACCCTGGTCAAGGGTGACATCTCCTGTAATTATCTGTATAGAATTTGCAAAAGAACCATTGACATCCAGAGTTGAATTAGGAGCAAAAGTAGTAATCCCAACTTTCCCATCCTTTTTAAACCATACCCTATTGTTATATCCTCCAGTTTGAAAAACAATTGAACTGTCAGCAGCAAATAAAATTCCACTTCTAGCGGAGGTCTGGGCATTACCCGATATTATTCCATTCCCATTTAAATCATTACTTGACAGCTGAATAAAAAACTGACCATCATCTTCAAAAGCGACCGAACTCTGTGAATTTATTGACCCTCCGGAAACTCCTCTTCTTACATGCAGTTTAGCGCCGGGCGTGATTGTGCCAATGCCCACATTTCCCAGCGTATCAATCACCATTCGGGTATTGCCGCCGGCAAAAGAGGAACCATAATTAAAAGCCAGTGACGTGTTCTGGTTCAGGCCCACATTCCATTGCCTGCCGGCGGGGAACAACGCATTCCGGAAAGAAACAGCAGCTTCCCCTACCGTTGCAATCGGCGAAGTACTCTCCACCATAATCCCCTGTGCCCAGCCGCCGTCGTTAGGATTGGTATTAACCACGTGCAGGGAATGTGACGGCTGTGTGGTACCAATCCCAACATTCACATCCGCCGTGGCACCGTTAACTCCATTAATACTGCCCAGGATAAGGGCATTATTGGATTCGGCCATGGCATAAGCACCCACGGTGGTGGTATTTGAAAAATTAGTACTGGCAGTTCCCCTACCCAGGTATGTATTGTTGCTTCCCGAAACATTACTAAATCCTGCAAAAGAACCTATTGCCGTATTTCCACCGCCCGTGACATTTGAATATAAACTTGATCCCCCGATTGCTGTATTCCCGGCACCACTGACACTTGAAAATAAACTGGTCCTTCCTATGGATACATTTGGTAGAGAAATGCTGGTTTATGAATAAACGGGACAATAAACTATTGACAAATGACCAGTGCCACTTCTGATCCTAAACAAGGAATATGCCCCAAGACCTGTATTTCCAATGCCTGTCAACAAATTGGAACCTGATAAAATTCCGATCAGGGTATTGCTGAATCCGGTTGTGATGTTATACCCCGATTGCACGCCAACACCGGTATTGTATCCGCCATCAAAAGGCCCGCCAACATTCTGCCCGGCATAACGCAGCGAACCCATACCTACGGCCGTATTGTATTGGTGAGACCTTCCCTCGGACAACGCATAAGCTCCCAGCGCCGTATTCCAAAAACCCAGCGTATCAGTCTTCAATGATAAAAAACCGGCAGAAAGATTCCAGTAGCCATTTTTTGTATTATTCTGTGATTGGTACCCAAAAGCCGTATTGCCATACCCACTGAGGTTGTTCTCCAAAGCAAATGCACCGAATGCTGAATTCTGTTGCTGGGTGACCCTTTTGAGCGCCCGGTAACCAAAAGCGGTATTTTCTCCCAGGTTGGTAATTGCCGTAAGGCTGCTGTCCCCAAATGCGGTATTGGCTATTCCGGTTGTGACACGCTGCCCGCTACCCCTGCCGATAAAATAATTCTGCCGGTTCGCATTGAACTGTCCGATCCACTCGTTATTCTGTTTGAACCGTAAAGGCATGGCATCTTTTGTTCCGATGAAATGCCTGGAAGTATCGGTTCCGGCATTACCGCCTGTTTTCCAGACAAGCGTATCCACTGCATTCATGAATGAAAGCTAGTTCCACCTGCTTCCATCATAATATTTAAACCCGGTACTGTCCGGTGAGGTTTGATAGATCATTAAACCGGTAGCAGGAGCAGCGATCGCATTTTTTTGAGTTTTGGTCATCCGGGGTATCAATATCCCTTTTTCGGTACTTTTTATATCAAGTATTGAACTTGAACTGGCGGTACTTCCGTCGGTGTTGATTGCAAGACTTTGGGCAAAAATATTTTCAGGTAATATAGATCCCAGCAGGATGAAGATGAAGTTGGCAATATTCCATTTCATGTCAAATAAAAATTGAGCAATGAAATTAATATTTTAAAATATTTTATGCAACCCCTGGTAATAGTTTTCTAAACCTGTATTAATGTCAATCCGTTTCCTTCTCACTCATCAGGTATGCCTTGATGAACCCATCCAGTTCACCGTCCATCACCGGGCCCACATTGCCCACTTCATGATCGGTGCGGTGGTCCTTGATCATTTTGTAGGGATGAAAAACATAACTCCTGATCTGGCTGCCCCACTCGATCTTTTTCTTTTTGCTGTTGCTGGCGTCTTTCAGTGCATTGCGTTTTTGCAATTCAATTTCGTACAGGCGGCTTTTCAGCATCTGCATGGCCATTTCGCGGTTGCCAAGCTGGCTCCTGTCCTGCTGGCAAACTACCACAATACCTGTGGGGATATGCGTTAACTGCACTTTGGTTTCCACCTTGTTCACATTTTGCCCGCCGGCGCCGCCACTCCTGGAAGTTTCCATTTTTACATCGGCCGGGTTGATGTCTATCTTGATGGTATCATCAACCAGCGGGTACACATTTACCGAAGCAAAGGAGGTATGCCTGCGTGCATTGCTGTCGAACGGAGAAATTCGTACAAGCCGGTGAACCCCGTTCTCCGACTTTAAAAAGCCGTAGGCAAAATCTCCTTCAAACTCGTAGGTACAGGTTTTGATACCGGCACCATCGCCCCATTGCCAGTCGATCTCCGTAACTTTCCAGCCCTGCTTTTCGGCATACATGCGGTACATACGGGCCAGCATTTCGGCCCAGTCCTGGCTTTCTGTTCCGCCGGCACCGCTGTTTATCTGTAAAACTGCCGGGAGGTGGTCTTCCGGTTCGTTCAGCGTGCTTTTGAATTCAGCTTCTTCAATTTTTTCAATGGCCCCGTTAAAAGCTTCTTTTACTTCTTCTTCGGTGGTTTCGCCGGCTTTCCAGAATTCAAATAAAACGGCAAAATCCTCTACGGCAGTTTCCACTGCATAGTAGAGGTTGATCCAATACTCGTTAACTTTTATTTCTTTTAAAATAGAAGTGGCCCGGGCATTATCGTCCCAAAAACCCGGTGAAAGTGAAAGTTGTTTATCGTTTGCTGTTTTGGCTTCCCTGTTAGCGACGTCAAAGAAACCTCCCCAAGACCAACACACGGTCCCTCATAGATTTAAGATGCTCAATTGTCATGCCGCAAAGGTAGCAGATTAATACACATGACCCAAGCCAACCACTAAGTCCTTTCGGGTTGTTTTTTTATGGCCAACTCACAACCAAATGGGTATTTATTACGTTTATTACATACAGATAATTCAGTTTTTGAAATTAAACAAAGCATGCAAAGCATCAAAAACAGTTTTATAATTGTCATTGGAATATCCCCACAGAATAAAATAATAGTTTTAACTTTAAATGTACCTGATCAAATGAAAGATTTTTGATCTTACCAATATGTTATTTTCCAGATACATATCATATATACCTGTAGTATGTACATTGTTATGTTTTACTGCCAAAGCGCAAAACTGCCCGCCCAATATTGATTTTGAAAATGGCGGATTCAACGGGTGGACCTGTTATACCGGTTTTGTGGAAGAGGTTGACAGTACGAACCGGATCACATTTAACTACCAGGGAGGTCCTGTTTTTAACAGGCATACCATGTATTCTTCCGTACCGGGTGCGGGTTTGGATGAATATGGGGGCTTTCCTAAAAACTGTCCCAACGGCAGCGGCTTTTCCATCAAACTGGGCAATAATTCGGCAAATCATGAAGCCGAAGGTGTATCGTACGATTTTACCATTCCCGCAAATGCCAATACGTACAATCTCATCTACAATTATGCAGTGGTATTCCAGGATCCCGGGCATCATGTATCTGAACAACCCAGGCTTGACCTCCTTGTGTATAATGTAACAGACGGACGCACCATTTT
>CAZBIK010000070.1:0-12881 GCA_964491955.1 uncultured Ferruginibacter sp. | reverse complement strand
GCGGGCCCGGTAGGTGCTGACCGTGGTAACACTCAATGAAAGCCTTTCGGCGATTTCAGAAACCGATTTACCGTTTGCCAGCAGTTTCATCACATCAAATTCACGGTCGCTCAGGTTTTCATGCGGGCTGAGCAAACTGTCTGAAGAAAAAGAATTGGCCAGTTTTTCTGCAATGGCCTGGGAGATGTATTTTTTTCCCAGCATCACTTTTTTAACCGCCTTGACGAGTTCATCGGGTGCGGCATCCTTGCTTAAATAACCCGAAGCGCCGGATTTCAACGCCCGCAATGCATATTGTTCTTCGGGATGTATGCTTAAGATAAGTACGGGCAGGTCGGGGTAGCTCAGTTTTATCTGCTGCAGGGCATCGAGGCCGCTGCGGCCGGGCATCGAGAGGTCGCTGATCACTACATCCCATTGGGCATGCATCACTTTCTTGATCAGTTCTTCCGCATCGGCCACTTCTTCGATCACTGATGCAGGAAATTCATCCAGCAGGATCTGCCGAAGGCCTTTCCGGACTACATGATGATCATCAGCAATTAAAATTCGTAACATGGTTTATTATTTAGGATGGTTTACAAAATGCAATGGAATTGAAATGGTGGTCACTGACCCTTTTCCCGGTTTACTTTTAAATTCATAAGTGCCTCCCAGCAACAGGGTTCGTTCCTTTATGCCCAGCAGGCCCAGTGTTTTCTTATTGCTTTTGGCTTCAATATCAAATCCAACACCATTGTCCGTAATGCTGAAGTAAAGGCTGTTCTCATCTTTGAACAATACAGCCTTTACCAGGCTGGCATTGGCATGGCGGGCAATATTGGTCAGCAGTTCCTGGTATATCCTGAATATGGCGGTAGCTGCTTCCGGCTGCACGGTAATGTCTCCTGCTTCATTGATGAATTCTACGGTTGTGCCCGAACGTTTTTCAAATTCATCACCCTGCCATTCCAGCGCAGGCAGTAAGCCCAGGTCATCCAGGATGCTTGGCCTGAGGTCGGTAGATATTTTTCTTACCGAGGTGATGGTGGCATTGATCAGTTCAATGCTTTCCTTCATTTTTTCTGAAATTTCTTTTTCGGGGTCTTTTATTTTCCGGCTGAGCCAATGCAGGTCCATTTTAAGACCGGTAAGCTGCTGTCCCAGTTCATCATGTATTTCGCGGGCGATCCCGGTCCTTTCATCTTCCCGGATGCTCTGGAGTTTTGAAACCAGCTGCCTTATGTCCGCGTATGATTTCTCCAACAGTTCCCTGGCTTCATATTTTTCCGTTACATCATGCGATAAACCAAGCCATACACGCTCACCTTCATAAATGATCTGGTGGCTGTACGTTTCCACATGTATGATGGTTCCGTCTTTCCTCTTGTGCCGCCAGTTTCGTATATTGATCATTTCCGGCTTCATTTTATCTACTTCTTTTAAAAAATTCTCTACATCTTCAGCAGGGCGCAATTGTCTTGTATTCAGTTTCAAAAACTCCTCCCTGCTGTACCCGTATTGTTTTATGGCTGCTTCATTCACATCAATGATATCCAGGCCCGGAAAAGTTGTCATCCACATAGGCAAGGGGTTATTGTAAAACAGCAGCCGGTATCTTTGTTCTGATTGAAACAATTCTTTCTCTGATTGCTTACGTTCACTGATATCCTGTATGGTACCAACCATCAGGATAGGTTCCCCGCTGTCGTTTAATGTAAGCCGCCCAATACCATGAACCCAATGTTCTGTCTGGTCACTTTTCCTGATAATTTTATATTCTTTATTGAATTTTTCCTTCTTTCCTATAACTTCCTCTTTTAAATAATCACTCATTATTTTTTTCCATTCCGGGTGAACGATACTTTCCCAGCTTTCAACCGTTTTATCAAAAGCGTCATCAATACCAAAAATATCATTCAATATCTCCGAACTTGTCCACTTTCCGGTAGTGATGTCCAGGGAATAGGTCCCCAGTTTTGCAATGACCTGGGTCTCTTTTAAAAACCGTTCACTTTCTTCCAATACCTCTTCTGCCTGTTTACGCTGCGTAATATCTTCAGCATATCCATACTCTGTCATTTTACCACGGTCATCTGTAATTACATTTGTTTTTGCAGAGATCCACCTGATGCTGCCATCAGGCCTGATGATCCGGAACGTGGTAGCGGCTTTTTTTGTATGCGCAATATTTTTATGAGCCTCCACCAGGTATTGCTTATCATCCGGGTGAACCGCATTGATAAAATCTGCAGGATTGCGGTAAAGCCCTTCGCAGGTTAAACCCCAGATCGTTTCATAAGAAGGGCTGATATAAAGTGTTTCATAGGTTTCGAGGTCAGTAACCCAATATACGCCCGGGATATTTTCTACCAGGTTTTGAAACTGCATTTTGGATTTTAATATTTCAGCTTCGTTTTTTTTACGTTCGGTGATATCAATGATGCTGCCCCTGATCAGTATCTCATTGTCGGAGGGCAGCCGCACCAGCCATATTTCACAGGGTATGGGGTTGCCCGATCTATCACAATGGGTCCATTCAAAAACAGGTTTTTCGCCCTGGATGGCCAGTTCGATTTTTTCCCTGGCCATTTCGGATGACAACATACCACCGGGCTGGTATTGAGGGCTTACTGCTATGGGTCCGATCTTTAAAAGTTCTTCTTTGGTCATGCCGAAAAGCTTTGTGGCACTTTCGCTGACACTGACAAACTGTTGTTTCTCCACGCCAAAAACAACGAGTGCTTCCGGGGCATTTTCAACCAGGGCCCTGTACTTTTCCTCACTTTCCTGCAATGCTTCTTCTGCTTTTTTCTTTTCGGAAATGTCAACAGCAGAAGTTAACCAGTGATCCTTTTCATTCAGCCGCAATGGTTCCATTGAAATGAGTATGGTAGCTTTTTGCCCATTTGTTTTTTCAATCTCCATTTCAAAATTATTCAGCTTACCGGCCTTTTGCAGCAGGTCATCAATTTCTGCATCAATGGCTTTCTTTTTGGATGGATCTGTCTTACTGATCATCCCTGCTTCATCGGAATGTTTACCAATGAGTTCTTCCCTGGTGGTTTCGAGTATCCGGATATACACATCATTGGCATCAACAATATTAAAACCATCATCATACAACGCCAGTCCCAGCAGGTTTGAATGAAAGGCCCTTGAAAATTTTTCTTCGCTTTCGAGGATCGCCTTTTTCGCTTCTTCCCTTTCGGTTATATCCTGCATAGCCCCGAGTATCCTGAGCGGTTTTCCTTCAGCGTCGTATTTTATGTAAGACCGGTCATAAAAGATCTTATACCCGCCGGCTGTTTTAAAACGGAACACTTCTGAAATGGAATCGCCTTTGGCATTGATCACCGCATTCATTCTTTCCAATATACCCTGCCTGTCATCGGGATGCAGCTGGTCCAGGAACATTTCAAAATTGATCTTCTGCTTACCGGGTTCAAAACCATACAGGTCATACAGTTTATTGTTTCCCCAGGTCTCATTCAACCTGAAATTATGATCCCATACAGCATCGTTGGTGGATTGGGCGATCAGTTCAAAACGCTCATTTGATTTCCGGATCAGTTCCTCTGACTGTATCCTGCTGGTAATATTCTTGCTGGTTAAAATAAACCCGGTTACTTCACCAAGTTCATTTTTCATGGCATTTAAATTGGTCAGCAGGTAAACGGTTTCATTTGTTTTGGGATGTTTGAAATTAAATTCACCCTTCCAGTATCCAATACTGAATAGCTGTTTAAATACCTCCTCGGTGGTTTTATCCGGAAATTCAAATGTAACCAGGTCGAGCACCCGCTTTCCCAATGCCTCTTCAGCAGTAACCCCATACAATTCTTCACAGGCCCTGTTCCAGCTTAGAATATTCCGGTTCGCATCAAAAGAGGTAATGGCATCTGAAACATTCTGCAGCAAACTGGCCTGGTATTGCAAAGCAGCCTCATGCTTTTTCCGTTCGCTGATATCTCTGATAAATCCGATCAGGGTTTGCGAACTCGCCATTTTTGAATTCACTTCTATATCCACCAGCGTTCCGTCCTTCTTCAGTAATTTTCTTTCGTACAACAGGCTTTTCCCTTCCATCAGTTCTTTGAACCGCAGCGGGTTTGTTTCCAGATCTTCTTTGGGTATAAAATCATACAGGTGCTTACCCGTCATTTCCTCAATGGAATACCCGCATAAAACCGCAATACTGTTATTTACCTCCAGGATATTACCTTCCAGGTCGGTGATCACGATCCCGTCCGAGGCCTGTTCGATCAGTGAACGGTATTTTTCTTCCTTTTCACTTAATGCCTGGGTTATATTTTTAATCTGGGTTACATCATTAAAAAAAATAGTGAGTCCGTCCTTTGAAGGGTACATGTGATTTTCGTACCACTTATTCAATGCCGGGTAAAATTCTTCATAGAACTGGTACTGTTGCGATTGCATGGCATGACGGTAAGCATGGTAATAAGGCTTGTCAATATCTTCCGGGAATATTTCCCATATATTTTTACCCAGCAGTTTTCCGGGAGCCTTACCAAGCAGTTCCCCGGCCTTTTTATTTACATAGGTAAAGTTCCAGTCATTATCCATGGAAACAAATGCATCGGATACCCTTTCGATCAGCGACCTGTAATTGTTTTCACTGATCCTTAATTCCCTGGTGCGGTTCTGTACCAGTTCATTCAGCCTTTTTGGCCTGATGGTAACTTTGTATACAAATAAACCACCGAGCAGGGAAACCAGGAATCCCAAAAAGACAAGCAGTTTAATATCCCCGGATCCGCGGAAATTAGTTGGCATGGCAAGCGCAAGTTTCCATTCGCCGTTGGGAACATCCACCGAAACAACCTGCGTACCGGATGTGAATTGCTGAACCGGTAAAAAAAATTCCTCTTTCCGGGTATCCGGATTTATTTTAGAAAGCTGAAAATGATAACCATTCGATCCGGCACTGTCGATCCCTGCAGCTTTAAATAAAGTAGACATCTTTATCACAACTGCCGAAAATCCCCAGAACCTGTTATTCCGGTAAACGGGCAACCTGCCCACCACGCCTACACCACCCTGCTTCAGTGAAAATGGTCCCGCAAAAAACATTTCCTTTTTATCAATGGCTTTATAGGCTTCTTTATTTCTTGCAGTATCCTTTAAAATATTATACCCTATGATACTTTCGTTTCCTGCCATTGGATACACATTCCGGATTATTCCATCGGGCACCAACTGGAGTGCATCAATACCTTTTGTTGTTTCAAGAACCTGGGCTGCAATGGAATCAAAATTGCTGACCTGCCCGTTCCTGTCAATGAAAAAACTGATGGTTTTGGTGGCCGATAAACTTTGCGACAAGGTTTCATCCAGCTTATCTTTTGCCAGGTTGATGATCTCGATGGCTTCTTTTTCGTTCGATTTTTTCAGGAGCAGGTACCGCTGGTAGATAAGCAGGCCAAATAAAACCGATAACCCTATAAATGTAAATGATCCCAGCAAAACAGGCTTGCTGAAAAAAGAATAGTCATTGCGCCTGTAAGCAGGTAAGTCCTGTGCGGGGCCATGTTCCGTTAAATCTTTTTTTTGCATTGTTTGTATCCTCCTGAAATTTGAAACAGGCAGGCATATTGACCCGGCCATGAACAAAGCCATTAACAGTTATAAGTTACAACTTATTATCATGATATTAGGTTTTGTACACATTTCCGGCTCACATAAAATGCAAAAATAAATTTATTTGCCTTACCGTTTTGTAGTTACCCTTCTACCCCGAAATGATACATTATTCTATAACGTACCGCTAATTATATTTTCATAAACCCGTTTGATTATTGTTCAGTACACCTGGGCAAAACCAAACCGGTCCTAAATCCATTACTATGAAAAAAACACTACTTCTCATGATGGCATCCGTTAGTGCCATACTCTTAAATGCTCAAATCGGGATCGGAACCACTTCACCCAATTCCACACTGGATGTCAGGGGGTCGCTGTCGTTAAACTACCGGGCTTTTACAGCAGGTACTACCGCTTCTGCAACTGATAATACACTCATCTTTACCGGTACAGCTGCGGCAACAGTAACCTTGCCAGATGCGTCGACCTGTACGGGCAGGGTATACTCCATTAAAAATGCAAGCGCTACCATCCCCCTGCCAGTATTAACCATTGCCACCACAGCTACCCAAACCATTGATGCCGCTGCAGGCTGGGTACTGAATGATACAAAGGAAATGATAACGCTTGTGAGTGATGGCACAAACTGGAACATAACTGGAGCCGGGCCGGTTAAAACAAGAACAAATTTTGTGCTGGTTCAGTCAGCTGCCGATTTCCCGGCTCCCGTTGGAGGGATAATCACGTTAGATGCTGCTACGGTATATGAAATAAACGGTACGATCATCCTCACCAATAAGATAGACATGAACAATTCTGCCCTGCAGGGTGAGAATGCACTATATGATAAACTGGTTTATATGCCTGCTTCCGGGGAACTCTTTACCGGATCAAACGGGGGAAATGTAAAACTGTTATCCCTGGCAGCGCCTACTGCCGGGTCCAGGTTATTCAATATAGATGCAGCAGGTACTGTTAAAACCCTGGTCATGCAGAATTGCTATATTTTAGGTAATGATAATATCGGGCTGATCAAGGGGATCGGTGGAACCGTTTATATGAATACGATCGCCTATTTTAATAACCGGAACGGGATCACTTTTGAAAATATCAATAACCTGTTTACCATTTCGGCACTCTGGGACAGCAGCAATCATAATATTTATGAGACATTAACCGGAAGTTTTTCAATTATTCAGAAATTAGTGGGTGCTATTTATTTGAAGGCATCAAATGCTGCGGTAGGACTGGATGTTTCAGGTATCACTTCAATCACCGGGGGAGCTGTTTTAAAAACCACTTTATTTAACGGTGACGGAACATATGTTACTGGTTCCTTCTCCAATAAATGGGAGGTGGAAACTTATGGTTTAAATACCGAAAAAGATGATGTGGCCACCGGGAATCTTTACCTTACTTCAGCCACAGTCACGAATTTTTCAGGTGCTAATATATCAACCAAAGTCTTATGTACAACTTCTGCAGTCGGCCTTTTCAGGGTGAGCGCACCCACAAATAACCGGTTGGTTTATACGGGTACCAAAACCCGCCGCTTTGTAGTTACCGCATCAGTAAGCCTGACAGCCCAGTCAGCCAATAAATATTTTTCTTTTTACATTTTCAAGAATGGGATCAAAATGCCCGAATCAGAACAGGCAATGAGGCTGTCAACCGGCGTTGACAAAGGGTCTTTGACCCTTACCTGTACCGCACAGCTTTCTACAAATGATCTCATAGAGATATGGGCAGCCAATACATCTGATAGCAGCAGCATGACTGTAGAAACCTTAAATCTTACCATTAAATAAACGCATCAGTCATTCATTTCAGAAAAAGTTTTATGAAAAAAATTATATGCTTTTTGTTGGCCTTCTTTTTTGCCTTTTCCATTGTACATGCGCAGGTTGAGCTTCACAATTCTGGTATCCTTTTCCTGGCCAACAACGCTGATACTTTATTCATCAACGGGAATTTTACCAATACTTCCACAGCAGCGCTCAGCAATAACGGGATTATTCAAATAAAACAAAACCTTGTCAACGACCAGGTTTCCATGCCGGCAGGTACAGGTACATTATACCTTAACGGGATGGCAGCACAAACAGTAAGTGGTTCACAGGTATTCAAAACATATGGCCTGGTCACCAATAATACAGCCGGAATAACTTTAACGAATAACCTAAGTGTTTCCGGTGTTCATACTTTTACTGCAGGAATGATCACAACAGCTGCAACGCCTAATTATATGATCTACGAAGCCGGTTCATCATATACAGGCAGCAGCGATAGCCGCCATGTTTATGGCTGGGTTAAAAAAAGGGGCAACACTGATTTTCCTTTTCCCGTGGGCACTGCCAGTTATTTACGCCCGGTTTCACTTACCAGCCTCACGGCTGCCGGCGAATTTGATGTGCAGCATCATTTTATCGTTACACCTGACCGTTATTCACTCTATAACCCGCTTGTTTATATAGATTCGGCCGAACACTGGACCATCAATAAGATTAGCGGTGCAGCTGCTAGGGTTGACATGAACTGGGACAACAGCAAGATCCCCTTTCCTAACCTGATGGTTATCGATATCAGGGCGGCCTGGTACGACGGGACCTTCTGGAGAAATATAGGCGGCGCTGCAACAGGAGATGCGTTAACCACAGGAAATGTAACTTCAAACAGCATTTCGGTTTTCAATGCCCCTTTTACCATTGGAAGTGTTTCTTTTGTACTCCCGTTAAAAATCATCAGTTTTACCGCAGGTCAGCAGAATGACCATACAAAACTGAACTGGACGATCGGTAACGAACTGAATGTTGACCATTACGAACTTGAACGAAGTGACGATGGCATTCATTTTTATACCATTTATATGCATAGCCCGTACAACCGCAACGGCACCGAGTTCTACAGTTATACTGACATGAATATCATAAAGGGCACCGCCTTTTATCGTTTAAAAGTGATTAACCCTGGATCTTCAATGCATTATTCACACATAGTAACGGTATCGGCAAACAGCTACACAAAATTATTTTATGTGATCATGAACCCGGTTGATGACCTGATACAGGTATATGCCAACTCAGCCGTTAAGGGTACATACAACTATACCATTGCAAATACCGGTGGACAGGTCATGCAATCCGGGTTCCTGGATATTCCATATGCAGGCGTTTATGCCATACCCTTAAGATCAGTCTTTGCAACAGGTGCTTATATCCTGGTTTTGCAAAATGAAAACAACCGTTTACAAAGAACGGTCATCAAGAACTAACTGCTTATACCAAAAATTTAAAAAGCTCCTGCATGCAGGAGCTTTTTAATGATGTATAGGTGTAAAAGTATTTACCGCGCCAACGCGGGGAGTAATTTTATTTCATTCCGGTATAAAATGATCTGTTTATTGTTTTCAAGTTGTTTGAGCAACCGGGAAATGACCACCCGGGATGTTGCCAGTTCATCTGCGATCAGGCTGTGGGAGGCTTTAATGACCGCAGAACCGGTGATGCGCTGCTTTTCCTTCAGGTATTCGATCAGCCTTTCATCCAGCTTATGAAATGCAATGCTTTCGATCGATTTCAGCAATTCGATGAACCGTTCATTAAAACTGCGCATGATGTAATTCTTCCAGCTGGGATAGGTACATAACCATTCATCCAGTTTTATATGCGGTATGGCGATCAGTTCCACATCATCTTCTGCAATGGCCTTTACTTCACTCTTCTTGGCTTCAATACAGCAACTGTAGGCCATGGAACAACTTTCGCTGCTGGACAAATAATACAGTAGTATTTCATGGCCTTCTTCATCCAGGCGGTAAACTTTTATCGTTCCGTTTAAAACAATGGGCATCATGCGGATATACTTGCCGTAATCCATGACCAGGTCTCCCTCTTTAAAATGCTGTATGATCCCGAATTGCCGGATCTCCTGCAACAGCTTCGGTTCAAAAATATGCTGAAGGTTATCGATGTCCATTTATTGGCTTAAAAATGAAAGTTTAAAACAAAATTATATTGCAGCATATCTACCTTGTTAAACTCAAATCGTTTATTATTATACGTTTCCCCGGTATTCTTTTTCCATACCACCAATAACTGGGCTTCAAGCCCTTTCATGATCCCTGCAAATCCATAACGAATATCGGCATTTAACTGCGTATATGAAGGTAAGCCATACTTATTTAAGCGGTAATCTTTTACATCGGGTAATTGATAATACCCCGCTGCCAGGGATGTTTTAACCCTTGCACCGGGCATATTGTAATTTATTTTAGCTATCAAAGCATGCACATCTCCAAATCCCTCATTGCGTTCCCGGGGTAAAAAAGTAAAAAAGGGTTCCCGGCCCCATTCACGCGGCAACAGGTAACGGCCATGGGATGTTATGCGGTTATAGTTGATACTGGTTTCCCAGTTTGCATTTTTCCAACCGGCTTTGGCGCCAAAGCTGAGGGATCGTCCGCGCTTTTCAAAATAGGTTTTTGACGCATCGGCATTACCCCCGTTGCCAACAGCATCCTGCCTGATGACCTGTACTGCTCCGAAAAATGCCTGTTTGTTCTTTTGCGGCAACAGCAGGTCGGCCTGCAGCATTACCGTATTGAAAACACGTTCTGTATAAACATCCCATGCCTGTAATTGCCAGTTTTCATTGACCTTGTAATTTATCCCGAGCAGGGCCACTGCTTTGCTCCTGATATTATTGCTATAGCCGGATTTTGAACCATCGGTATTTACACCCGCCGGGTAAACCCCCAACGACTCCCCGATATCATACCATTTGGTAGTACCCCGTGGAGAAAGGGCATAGAGCAAACCCCCTGCTGCTTTTAGTTTTTTTGAATCATTGAATTCCACCCAGGCCCCTTCCACTCCGGTTGGCCGCATCCTGCCATCCTGCAGGTTGATGAACGGAGTATTCAGCAATTGACGTCCAAAAGTTATGGATATATATTTACGGCTGTATTTTAAATAGAGTTCCTCCAGCCGGTCAATATCTTTTTTATTATGGGGATCATTCACATCAAACAGGGCAATTTCATAACGGTTATACTGTCCCGTTATCGTATCTGGCTTTGACAGATCAGATGAACCGATATTAAAAGTATAAAACCCGCTTACCGCAAACCGGAAGCCGTGAAACCCGGCCGTTTCATACCGTATGCCACCGCCGGCTGCATTGGCATAATAGTCGGTAAGTCCTGACCTGTTATCTGTGGCCATAAAAAAATACCTGAAATGGCCGTTCACATGCCCCCTTTTAAATGCTGATAACAACGAAGTGGTATCCACTGTTTGAACCTGTTTGCCTTTATACATGTCAGGATTTTCAGAAACTTCCTGGTGCTGTGCGGATACAATATTTCCTGCCAGCAACATCCATGATGCTGCCAATAATTTTTTCATTGTACAATAAATTTTTAGGAATTAAAATCCCGATTTAATATAACTCCAGCCCTGTTCCTGCCGGGTTACAATTTCAACAATGCCTGCCTTTACAAAACCGGCTTCGGGTATGATCCTTTCTTTGGGAACATTTCTTTCACTCATTGAAAATTCACAGGCCACAAAAACAATATCCTTTTTTATCAACTGGATTATTTTATCCTGTACCACAGTTTTACCCGTGACCAGCATATTTAAGCCGGGGCCGTGACAAACCACTTCTATTTTAGTACCCGGCGCCACCGTGGTAATATTGTTCAGCTGTTTCATCAGTGCCTTGTGGGCAAGGCTGTCATCGATGCTGAGCTGAAATATAATCTTATGCTGCCTGGTCTCACCGGGTGCTGTAACCTGGCCGGTAACTTTTTGAATGGCAGCTGTATTTATTGCTGCAATGGCCATTAGTATTAAAAATATTTTTTTCATCTGTTGATCTTTTAATTAATGAAACTGGTAATCTACACCCGTTACCTGTGTAAGCAATGTTTGCGGTGCATCCAGGATGTCGGCATTTTCCGGTGGTGTTGGCGTAACCGGTGAATTGGCTGCCAGGTAATCCCTCATCACCGAATGTAAAGTATGTTGCGTATTATTTGCATTGCCCACATTCCGCATCCTGCAAAGCATATCACCGGGATCACCATCGCGTTCGCAGGCGCAGATTTTGTACGTTTTATTTAAATCAAGTGCAGCATTGGCAACAGTAACAGTCTGCACCCTTTTTCCTTTTTCAGCAAAGGCATTAAAGGTTACTTTCATTCCCTTGAACTTGATCACCCATCCGCCAAAACGTTCAGATGCATCTTTGGCAAATACATTGTGCAGTTCCTTTTCCAGCCATTCCAGGATCTGTTTACCAGTTACCGTGCCTGTTCTTACCGTACTGTCAACCGGGAACATGTCATATATATAAGCATCTGTTATCGGGATATTGCCGGTATGGTCACGTGTTGTTCGCGGCGGGCAAAAACGAAACCCGTTCGAAAGCACAATGTCCATATCGGGAACTTTCCATTTCAGTGCATCCAGTATCATGGTATCGATGGGATTTTCCACCACAAAATACCGGTACAGCGGAATGGTGCTGTACCCTGCAACGGAATACAGGTCTTTTTCAAAAGGTTTTTCATTCTCTTTGATCAGGGCAGTTATTTCCCTGGATGGCCTGAATTTATCCGCCGTTATTTCCACCAGTTCATAATCGTCTTTGATCACTTTGCCATTTTGGATGGTAAGGTCCAGTTTACCAACAAAGGAACCAAAGGCTCCGGGCTCCACCACCTTGCTGTATTTGCACTGAATGGGCTTACGAACCCGTTCATGCGTATCGCCCCCAAGGATATAATCCACCCCTTTGCACTCCTCCATATTTGCCAGGTGTATCTGCTGCGATAATCCCAAATGAGCAACAACGAGCACATACACACATTGTTCCTGGTTGCGCAATACATCCACGTAATGCGCCAGGTTCTCTTCGGGTTTTGCATAAATGATCCCTTTGCTGTAATTGGGGCTCTGGCGCAAAGGTACCAACGGATCGGTGTACCCGATAAACCCGATCTTTACCCCTTTGATGTTCCAGGTATAATACGGAGGAAAAATGAGCTCCCCCTTTTTCCCATTGCCCAGGTCGTGGTACATGTTGGCACAAACCTTGGGTGCGTTTAATGAACCCAGTAAGGTCTGCATGGCTTTTTTATAATAGATCACTTCCCAGTTCCCGGGCAGGTACAGGTCGTAGCCCAGTGCATTTAAAATGGGCACCATGGCCTTGCCGGTCGTTTTAACCGACAGCTCACTGCCCTGGAACATATCGCCGGTATCAATTAAAAAACTATATGGGTTCTTCTTTCT
>CAZBIK010000069.1:0-12896 GCA_964491955.1 uncultured Ferruginibacter sp. | reverse complement strand
GTTTCAGGCATGTTCCTTTCCATACCGCTGATCGCCATCCTGAAAGTAATTTTTGATCATATTGAACCCTTAAAGCCCTGGGGATTCCTGTTTGGCAATATTGTACCTACCAGTTCAAAATTTTCCTTTATCAAGCGAAAGAAATAAAAGAATGATGCAGGATTTATGCATACGTGTGCAGTGTTACTGCCCATAAAAACAATGAATAATGCAACTAATTGTTACAATACTGTAACATTTCACCGGTGAAACCAATGCACCTTTGTATATGCAGGAATCACCTGCCTATTAAAAAAAAACAAATGACAACAACAGTTAACCTTTCAGCAAAAAAAGTATTTACAGGAATGATGGCCATCATGATGGTTTTATTCATTAATGCCTGTGCCAAAAAAACAACAGCAGTAAACAAAACAGAGACCACTACCGTATCAGAAGCACCGGTAACAACAGCCAACTCTGAAAACGTAGGCCAGGTACAGATCAAAAGAGATATCAACAGCAATTATGTGATCCAGATCAATGTACAGGACCTGAAAGAGATCAGTTCACGTGACCCGAATTCTAAAAATGCATATATCGTGTGGATGGATGCCGATAACCAGGCTGCCAAAAGCCTTGGCCAGATAAACAGCAATACAGGCTGGCTTACCGACAAAACCAAAGCCACTTTTGAAGCGATATCGGCTGTAAAGCCAACCCGGATCATGATCACTTCAGAAGAAACCGCCAGTGTAAAAACGCCGGGTAAAATGGTTATCTGGACAACCAGCCGGTTTTAAATCAAAATATTTAATATAAACACAGCACAACAAGGAAAGAGATCAGTCAGTTTGACTGGTCTCTTTTTAGTAATGAATCATTTTAATTTGAAGGATGTATAATTGTGTTTACAAGAAATAAAATGAATTCCTGTGTGTTTATAAATATTGATGGGCGATAAAAACAGGCCGGAATAATAAAACTTTTAAATTAAAACAATGAATTTTTTTCTCATCACACAATATTCAATTTAGTGCTTACAGTTATTGCATAACCGTTTTCTCAAGTTTTTCTAAATAAGCTATAGCCTCTTTAGAAAAAATGAAGAGCCCTTTTTTTTGAGCCGCTTTGTTATAAAGCCTGATAAAATCAAAAGGATTATAGACCGTACTGATCAATCCCCGTGTTCCATAAACAGATTTAATTATTTGCGACATGTAATACCCATGTGGATGACATCCGAGCGGAAGCAATTCCCGGATAAGTTCCCCGTTACTTTTAACTGTTTCCGGGTTATGGTAAATAACTTTTAGAAGAGAGTCTGCTTTTACAAGGTTCTGTACCGGGTTTTCGTAATTGCTTCGGAATAGATTATAAAGGAATGGCGGTATGCTCTTCCCCCCCACTGCAAACAGAGCCTCTTTGTCTATCTGGTCAGCAATACCTTCAAATTGCAACTGGATAACTGAATTAATTAATGCGTATGCAGGGTCGTTTGAATTCACATTCATCTTTCTGCGTATGTTCTCCACATAGTAATGATGCATTTCATGTGCTGTCATTAAATTAAAACTGTAACAATCTTTTGCAAATTTGAGGTCCAGGATTATGCCATTGATACCACCGTTTGCGTCCGGTTGGTAAAATCCGAATATAACTTTTGGATTTTTAATACGCTTTATGGTTCCTTTGGGAAGATATAATTGAGCGATGGTTGCCAGGGAGTCCACAAATTTACTTTCCAGAAGCCGTTTTGATACCCTTGCAATTCCGGCTTTTCCTTTTCAGCATGAATAACATGGAGATACATTGTTTTCCTGTAATCACTATCCGGGCCATTTAGAATACTATCCAGCCTGATTTTTCTGACGGGCATAAATGCAGTCATTATAAATTCTTTAATCCCGTTTCTTCTTTTCTCTGATGAGTAAGCATAATGTTTGTAGTATGGAGTTGATAATATTTTGTTCCATTCCTCTTCTGATGGATCACTGTTCTGCTTTAATTTGTCAACTATTGGCCAGAAGAGGTCAACTGCTGAAAAATCGATCTTTGAATCCTGGGAGAATCCCTGCAGGTTCAATATTACAAGTACAAACAGAATGAGTAAGTGTTTACGCATTTTTACAACATTAAAAGTTAATAAATTTTGTACAATAGTCTTTTATAAAAATTCTCTATTGAAGAGATCTCAACATCTTTAAATAAACCTTTTTTTCTTCCGGCAATGAATAGATCACAATCCCACAGTGTTATTCAGTTTAACTGCTTACTATAGGCTGTCCAGGGATTATCAATTTCTATATCCTCATTTACCTGTTTTATTAAGCAAATCCTTTTTTACCCATTGAACCCAATCGGTTGTATCAGCAGGCACATAAACACCCGGTCTGATCCCCGTAGCCCCACTTGAAACAAACCGCTTATGATTTTTTGTTTATTTACTGTAGTCGCTGTCAAACGGTTTGTTGTGGTAAATGGTTACTCTTTTTATTTAGCTACTGGGTTTTGTACTTGTTCATAGCATTCTCAAAAGCAGTACAAAACTCAACAGGTTTATCAATCCATGCATCATGTGCCGCCTTTTCAAGCATTACATAATGAATATTTGAAATTCCTTTAGTCCAGTATAAAAATTTTTTGCCTCCGGGGTCAATCATATCATATTCTCCCATTATTATTGTAATTGGATAAGGATGGTTTGAATATAGCGTTCTGTTGTCATAATCGCCCTTTGGAATAGTCTTTACAGTAGCATTGCCTGCCTGTTGATTCATAAAAGGGCCAAAAGGCTCTTTCCCCTTTCTCCAAAGTGAAATGTCATACAAGTAATGCTTAGCCATATTAATACGTTCTATTTGTGTCTTTTTCTTAGATGCCGGAAGTGAATTATCGCTATTAACTTTATTAATTTCCTCCTGAATTTCCGGACGTTTCATAAAATCAGAATATCCTACATAAATTTCTTCTTCAACTTTTTTCAAAGCAGAATCGAGAGGCCACTGCATTTGCATACAGGCTGTCATTATAAACCCTTTAACATTACCGGGATGTTCATTTAGATAAAATGTCGCTAATGTTGTTCCGTTTGAATGACCGAAAAGATTTAATTTATTTATACTGAGTTCTTTCCTGATCTCCTCTATATCCGATACATGCTTTTGGATTGATATTTTTCCAACCGGGCATGGAGACCTTAATGATCCTCTTTGGTCATAGAAGATAAAATGGTATTTGTCATACAATCCCTCAAAAGCATCAATTAAGTACCTGTGTTCTGCACCAAAACCACCGTGCAAAACTAAAATGGTATCGCTACCCTTACCAAACTCTAAAACATAAAGCTTAACCGAATCCGAAGTAGTAAAGTACCATTCATGTTCACCAATATCATAGTTTACATAGATGCTCTTATTAGGCGGTTGCGAAGAGTAATTCTGAGCATAACCTGAATTTGTCTTTCCCTTTGAGGTATGGCAAGACCCCAGGATCAAACATGCCAAAGCAAAAAAAATGTACCCAACTTTCATATTCTTTCGTTTTAGTTTGTTATGGTGTCAATTCATATAATAACGTCAACCGGCATTCTTCTTTTAAGCTGAAACCTTTCAGCATCGTCACATGTATGGTGCCATACAATAATTATTTACCCCTGATCTTTTGTCTGAAGAGGTCAAATCTCCAACTGACATTTAAATACAAGGGAGATATGTGTATGCTTTCATAACTTACATTTGCTCCGCTGCCATCCACGGCAGTAAAATCCGGTGTTTTACCTCCAACCAGGTAACGGGCGGATACCTGGAAATAGCGAATAGAAATACCAATTTCAGGTTGCCAGGCCAGGTTGCTGTGTTTGATCTTTTTATTGTTATACCCCGGAATATTAAATACCTTTTCATAATAAGTATTAACTCCAAATCCAAATTCAGCAAATGGGTTGATCCCTTTCCTTTTAGCAGTAAAATAATACTTTACTTTAGCCAGTGCCGTATTGGATTTCATATAGGAAGCATCTTTGGCTATTGTGTTGGTTGCAGGATGAAACTTATCCTGGTTTGCAGAGATAAATAAACTGCCTGCGGTAGCAACTTCGATCCCAAAGGAAAGCTGCTTATTCAGGTTGTAATACCCATTAAGATTGATCATCACCCTTCCCTTTTTGTTGGCGTTTTCATTTTTTGCCAACGTGCTTCCCAATCCTACTCCCGGTAGAACAGAGAATTTTTGTGAAAAAACCACTTTACAGTTAAAAAAAAGAATAATAAACATACCACAGGTATATAAGATTTTGAATTTATTATTCAGGCGCATGCAAAATTGATAAGCTGTTTGCATTTTTTATTTTTTTGTACCTGATCGTTGAATACTATTTTTTCAAATCGTATTTTAAAATCAGGGCTATTAAACAATAACTTTGTAAAATCAAATGAATAGCGCTTCTCCCCTTGCTTAATAGCGACATGTTCAGGCAACAAAAGGCCCTGCTGTTCCTGCCAATCGGAAAATTCAATTTCGATGACCTCTTTCGGATCGGCAGGGTTTTGAGAATGAATTGCAGACAACATTCCCGTCTGCAGGTCAAAGAATAATAAACACGCTTTGTTCAATTCAACTTTTGCCTTTATCCTGTATGCCTTTAGTCCACCTGAGTCAATCCTTTCGGGTTTATCAAAATCGTGGAAACGTTTGTCAACTTCAAGAATAATATTTTGAAACTCATGCCCCCTTATCATAGCTATTTCCGCTTTACTGAGCGCTATTAAAGAATCTCCGACAATGTATCCTGAATCCTTATGCCCGATCACCGCTTCAAATGGCTTTGGTTTATAACTGTACACCTGCTTAAAATAAGAGTACCCGCCTGAATCGGTATGTATTTCGGTTGTGTAATTTCCATTTGGTGATACACACTCCGCAAATGAAACAAGATTTTGAATCTTATCCCGTAAAGGCTTCGTACCAACAGCATTTAATGAAGCCTGGATGATCTTTTCCGCTGATTGATCTTTTGGGTTTGAACAACTATATAGTAAAATGGTAAGCAAAAAGAAAAACCAGCTTGTTATGCTTACAAGAATCATGATGACTTCTTTCTTAACTTTCATTGTTTTTGACCCTTTATCAGTTTGAATTTTCTCAAATAACCGTCAATCGCTTTTTTTAGATCATCCTTATTTTCTATGAACGGCACATGCCCCACATCGCTTCCCCAAAGCAGCATCTTTGGAAACTTTATACCTTTATAGTGTTCAGGCCCAACCGTCCGGTCTGCCTTCCCATAAAAGAACAATACCGGCTTTTTGACCTGTGATGTAAAAGGTTTAAAATTTATGAGATAATCTTTATGCGAAATACCAATACCGGCAAAATCGCTGTTCCAACCTGGGATCTCACTATAGGTTAAATTCATTTTCTCTTCATTCGCTTTATTGGCAAAGGTCATTTTCCACAATAAGTTTTTTTTATTCAGTAAAGAAAAGAGCCTGTTTAATTTTTGATGTGCAGTTACCGTATCACTGTTATAAAAAGTCATGTCGGTGATACTAAGAATTTTACAGGCATAGGGTATCCAGCTTTTATTGATGCTTTCTTCCAAATCAAGTGTGCAATTAAACATCATCAGCCCCTTTATTGATTTTGGGTGTTGAACTGCATAACCGGTAACCATCGTGCCCGAAAATGAATGCCCCATGATCAGCCATTCCTCAATTCCCAACTGTTTCCTGATCTCTTCAAAATCCTGTATCATCCTGTTCATGCTGTAATCTTTATTTGCAGGACTTGTTGAACGGCCCACGCCTCTCAGGTCAAGGTAGATCATTGTAAAACGTTCTTCAAGCAGGTCGCCCGAAAATTTCTCCATCCAGTAACTGCCGGCACCGGGACCACCGTGAATATATAAACAGGGAATTCCATTCCCTTTCACTTTTACATACAGATTCACGGAGTCAGAAGTAATAAAATGTTGCTCCTGTGCCCAGCAACTAATTGTGGCTAAAAGAAATGAACATGTTAAAATGATCTTTTGCATTTTTATAAAATTCTCATTTTTGAAAAATGACTTTACTATTTCTCCGGTTCATTTTCCTGAATAATAAAAGTTACCTCCTTCAGGGATACGAATGACCCCTTCCTGGTTTAGTATATCTGTAACCCTGGTATAGATAAAATGATAAAACCACATGAAATATTCTGCAAAACTGATCTGCCCGGAATAAACAGATCTTTTATACTCATCTTCAAATTCAATCCTGTGTTGTTTAAGAACTTGGATCAGTGCCGGTTTAAAAAGGTTAGCCATAGTTTTAAAAACCGCTTCGTCAGCAGGTGTTATAAAAGGCAGGTCTTTGCGTGAAAAATATTCTTTTAGATCTACCCGGCTCCTCCGGTTTCCATATACTGCCACGCAAAAGCTGTCGTTGCATAAAACCTGGTTACCGTAAATTCCAAACACTTCAATGCTGTCGTTTGGCCTTAATTCTGCTATTTGATAAAAGTAATTTTTGCCATGCCTTAGCGTTCTTGGTTGGTTTAAAAATTCCTTTTCCACATTATTGATCTGCCAGTTATCAAGCAATACATCACTTAACAGAAAAAAAGACATCGTATCAAAACTGTACTTTCCTGAAAAACCAAGTTTTGAATATTCTTTTTTAAGCACAGGAATAATTTGTTTAACTGAATCTGCAATTTCCTGCGCCGCTTTTTCTGATAATCTATAAAGCAGTGCACCCGTTTCCTGGGTAACAACCATGCAGGCAGGAAGTAATTTTTCTCCACCTGCATTATTAAGAAACCCGGAGTTTTGCAGCAGTTTAATTTTCTGTTGAAGCATGCTGTCTGTCCATCCTGCTGCTTTTGCAAATTCACCGGGGCTCATCCCGGTATGCAAAGCATATAAAAAATAATCCACACTGTCCTTATACAGATTAATATCCGGCCGGTTGTCGCCGCTGGAAATAAGGTGGTGTTCAAGTTTGGTTTTAAATATCCCGCCTGTTTCCAAAGGTGGATCATAATTACAGGAACCTATAGCCATCAAAAAGAAAATAAAGATCCCCTTTTTCAAATGCCCGGGTTTACTGCTGATCATTTTTTTTATTGCATACTTTAATTGAATTATCATTACAATGCCTGTTCCTTTTCAGGGATTTCGTTAGCCTGTATAACAGAACAACATTCAAAACAGGGTTTCAAATATGACCATGGCGGCATGCTCAGTTCCGGCCTGCGAAGGATGGAACATATCCGGCCCGTAATACGAATAATCACCGGTTGCCAGAAAATGTTCTTTCCATAATTTGCCAACCGGGCACAGTAATGAATTGGTGGCAACAGCTGCCGCTGTATAATTATTGATAACGCCGTCGAATGTGTGAAAATTGGAAAATGCAGGCCAAACCATGAAAAAAGCCAGCTGGGTGTTATGCGGTACACAAATATTTTTGATCCTGGCCCCGTAATCAAGCAGCATGATCCGGCCATCGGCCTGGGATGAAGGCCCCTGCTGCACCACCACAAAATCATACTTATTCCGGGCGATCAATGTCTGCATGTATCCGTCATTCCAATGGTCTTCCAGCGCGTAATTGGGATAGGCGATCATTTCCGTTTTGATGATTATTCCCCTGTTCAGGCCTGCCCGGGCAACCTGTTTTGGAAGGTCATTGAAATACGTGAGGCTGTTGCCCACAAAAAGAATGGTTTTTGCGGAATCGCTTCCGATAACCGGCGGTTGACCCGGATCTTGATTTGGCTTTGACTTTTTACATGCTCCTGCTGCCATACTTAAAATGACCAGGCTGGCTATGATCCACATAACAGAAAGCCCGTGTTTATATATTGTTTTCATTTTGATTGATTTTTTAATTGTACATATTCGTTTTTCAATGAGTAATAAATATTTTTCAATTGCCTGATGTTTTCAGTATAAGCATGCAGGTTTTCTTTTCCTTCAAATGCAGTCCTGCTTTTTGCCTGTATAAATCCAACCGATTCCGTCCATGACTTCCATGTCTTCAATTGCTGCAGTTCATTATTATAAACCCTGTTAAAAGATTGAATTAAATAATATTCCGAACGGTCGGCTGCAATGCTTCCATCGGCCTCCAACGCAAAAACGGCAACGGGTACCAGCATATCTGCTGAAGGCAGGATCGCATGATTCACCCTGGGTTCAAACCCGATCCGTGACCTTACCCAGTTCTCCAGGCCGATAAGCCCCAGCGTGGGATCTGCAGGAACCCACTCCTGCTTTTCCTGGTCAAAATATTCGGTCCACACATGATCATTGTGGCGGAAACCAAATACGGATGCCCGGTTGCCCCGTTCAGCGATAAGCTTCTCTGAATCTTTTTGCCTTTGTTCCTTTTCAGGCTGAATATTTATTTCCGAGATACGCCGTGTCCGGATGCCAAGCACTTTCAGCAATGCCCTTACCACCATGGCCTGTTCGGCACAATTGCCTCCCTGGCGGCAAATGATCTCCTTCACTGAACGCTTTTGATAATCGGTGTAGGTCCATTCAAAATTTACATTTGTCCAGGAGATGACCTTGCTGACCTTTTCAAATGAAGTGCTGACATTACCGGCAATATCATTTGCCAGTTTCTGCATGTCTACATTACCGGTATCTCTGTAATTATACGACTTCAGTGAAATTCCCTTTGCCTGCCTGGCGGGTTCAGGCTGCATAATGGATCCAAGGCTTACCCAATAAATATCCCCCCCTCCGTTTTGCGGCGATGTAAATGACCTGGCCAGTGCTTCCAGGGTAACCGGCTTATCCGAGTATTTCTTTTTCAGGCTGATCCTTTCACTTGTAAAGAATAATATTTTTTTATCAAAACTTACGAAAGGGCAGTAATCCAGTTTCTCCGAATTGATCATAGCCAGGTTCCATGCCGGCTGCCATTTTCCTGCAGCATCTTTTATGCTCATATAGAGATCTCCCCTGCCTTTATCATCCTTTCGCCCGTATGAAGTAAAAATGATGAAGTCTTCATCCGGCGACACATAGGCATTGAATTCATACATTTTTGAATTGACAGCTGTATCCATGGGAACCGGTTCATGATACTTTCCATTATCCCATTTCGAAAAATAAATATCCTCTTTACCGGTTGCATTTTTATACGCTGCCGTAAAGTAGAGGTTTCCGCTTTTGGTAATGGAAGGATAAAATTCATCTGCTGCCGTATTCACCGGCAACCCTATATTTACCGGCGTTCCCCAGTTGCCGTTTTCCTTTTCAACGACCCAGATGTCAAAATCCTTTATTTCAGTCCCGGTAAGCGGCCGGTTGGAAGCAAAGAATAATTTCCTGCCATCAGGAGTAAACGCCGGTTCAAGGTCACTGTATGTACCGGCAAATGAAGCGATCTGTGGTTTCTGCCAGTTGCCTTTGCTGTCTTTGCGTATATGCACAAGGGTTTGGAAAACCCCCTGGGGCGACTGGAGCGTATAGAAAATTTCTGTTCCATCAGGCGACAGGGCAAAATCCCTTTCACTCAAACCGGTACTGACCAGTCCCGGTGCCAAAATACCCGGTGAAGACGGCGGCTGTTTAAATTGCGGGAGCTGTGCAGTAGCAGTTGCGGAAACAAAAAGCAACAGTAAAATAAAAGTCCTTATCATCTGGTTTACCAGTAATTGTTGGTATAAAAATATCCCGGTAAACCATGCCGATACGCTAAATTCAACGAACAGGCGGTGAACGTCTGCAGAAAACAGGTAGTGCCTGTTTTCTGCATTCATGGGTACCAAACGGCATTTCATCATTCATGAACCGCCATTCATATATTTACCGCGCATTTTAAAAATAAATGCAGGATTTTTACAGCATGCAAAAAAGGGTTGTATTACATATACTTTTCTGGATCAGCTATGTGGGGTTCAAAACCTTTCTCAATATCAGTTCTGATACCGGCAACAGTGCTGATGTTTTTACATTTACCGGATTAAAGAACCTGGTACTGGCCCAGCTTGCGCTGCTGACTGTTAAGCTGCCGTTGGTGTACCTGTTGTTTTATATCATGGATAAATACCTGTCCAGGCAATGGCGTATAGGTAAAACCGTAATTACCGGCATTGTTTTATTTGCTGCAGCACTGGCGTTGTTTCTCCCGGTAAAACAGTTTATCGTGATCAGGGGGATCTACCAGGCCCAGGCGACCCTGGCATCCGCGATGAATGTGGCCAGCATCCTGTCTTCATTGTTCATTTTATTCTTTGTAAGCAGCGTGGCGCTGGCCATTAAACTCGTCAGGTCCAACATCAGCCAAAAAAATGCAGCGCAGGAGATCACCAAAAAGAAACTGGAAACAGAACTGCAGTTTTTAAAAGCGCAAACCAATCCCCATTTCCTGTTCAACACACTCAATAATATTTATGCCCTGGCCAGGAAGAGATCTGATCAAACGGCTGATGTGGTCATGAAGCTTTCCAAGCTGCTCCGTTTCATGCTGTATGAATCCCAAAAAAAATTCATTTCCATTGCTGATGAAATGCACGTAATTGATGATTATATTGAACTGGAAAAGATACGCTATGATGAAAAATTAAAATTGAATTTTACCAGGTCGGTTGATAATGAAACATATCCCATTGCACCGCTTATTTTATTGCCTTTTGTTGAAAATGCATTTAAACATGGCGCCAGCGAAAGCCGTTTCCATTCATTTATTCATATCGATTTACAGTTACAGGATGGCCGGCTTCATTTTGTGATCGAAAATTCAAAAGCAGAAGACGGGATAAACACTAACCCGGAAAATATCGGGCTGAATAATATCCGCAGGCAACTGGAATTAATATACCCGGAGCATACCCTGGAGATCAAAAACGAAAACGGATCATTTACAGTATCTTTAAAGATCAATCTCAACAAACATGCATCCGTATAAGTGCATCATAGTAGAAGATGAGCCACTGGCTGCAGAAGTGCTGCAGGATTATATCCGCCAGGTTCCGTTTTTACAGCTGGCCAGTATTTGTACAGATGCCATCATGGCCCTGGATGTTTTGCAAAAGGAAAAAATTGACCTGGTATTCCTGGACATTCATCTTCCTAAATTAAAAGGGCTGGATTTTATCAGAACGCTCAAAATGCCCCCACAGATCATCATCACAACAGCTTACCATGAATATGCCCTGAAAGGTTATGAACTGAATGTACTGGATTACCTGCTCAAGCCCATTGAGTTTGGCCGTTTTCTCAGTGCGGTGAACAAGCTGCAAGTAAATACAGAAAAGGTTCATCCTGTTGCTGCGGAAAATTCAAAACCGGAAAAAGAAAGTTTTTTCTTTAATGTGGGCAAGAAAAAAGTGAGGATCTTCCCTGAAGAAATATTATATATTGAAAGCATTAAAGAATACATCCGGGTGGTAACAAAAAATAGATCCATCATCACAAAATTCCAGCTGGGCCAGGCAGAAGACATGCTTTCCAGGCATAATTTCATCCGCATTCACCGTTCATTCTTAGTAGCAAAGGATAAGATTGAAGCCATTACTGCAACCGATGTGGAGATCAGCAATAAACAGATCCCGATAGGGCGAAGTTATAAAGAGACCGTTCAGGCCATGTTCGGCAAGTAAATTGAAAAAGGGGATTTTCGTTTTACCGGCTTGGTATTCCAGGCAGCCTTTTTTGATCGTGCAGCAGGTTCTCTGCCCAGCATCCTTTTAGTGTTTTGCAGACTGCAGTAAAATCCCCCCATTGACTGATACCAACTGCACCTTACGCATAAAAAAACCACCCGCAATTGCAGGTGGTTTTACTATGATCAATGAAAAATATCAGAGTTTCTCAAAATGGATGATCCCGTTCTGGGTTCCGTTGCTTTGCTGTAACCTGATCATGTATTTTCCATTCGACAGCATTTTTCCGAAATCGAAGCGGAATGATTGTGCATTTTGCAGCAGAACTTCCCTGGTAACATATACCCTGCCACTCATATCTATAACGGTGATACTATACTTTCCGTTGAACAGTCCCTGTTTGCTTGCGATCGTGATATGGTTTGCATCGATCACAGGATTCGGGTAGCCGTAGATAACAAATGGCGTTGAATTACATTTACCGTTAACCGGTATGATCTCACTGTATTTAAAGCTGGCATCCATGTCCACCATCTTCAGGCGCAGGAAGAGTGTATTGCCCTGCACCAGAGATGACAGGTTATTGATATCCAGTGAAGAACTGTAATTTGCCCTGTTTTGTGCCGGTACTGTATTTATGGTAACAAAATTCACTCCATCGTTACTCACCTGCAATTCATAATGTTTGAAGTTGATCTCGTTCTCTACCGACCAGTCTGCCCTCACGATACAATCATTCTTAATTGCTTTGAACTGCTTGAGGGTTACCGGTGTAGGTGCTCCGGGAATAACGGTGTAATCAATAAGTGCGGAATTGTTGTTGGGATTTTGATCAATCAGCCTGTAAGGATTACCGGGTGGGTTTGGATTCAGGAACTGAGCCGAAACCGTAGAACTTACCTGGCCGGGCGGTGTTGGCGGGAATATGGCCTTAACACGAAAGACCGCAATCCCATCAAAAAAAGCCGGTAGCCAGTCATGGAGGATGCCAACAATGAACGGCTGACTCTGCGAATTGTCGTAACTCCAGGTGAAAAATTCGCTGTAAGGCGCAGTACCCAGGTTGTACGACGGATCGATAACCATATTCAAACCCAATCCCAGCCTTATATATGCCGTATTGGGAGGGATATCGTTTACAGACAGGTTCAGCATGGAAAGCTTCACAAGATAAAAGGTGTTTTGGACGAGATTATTGGCATAAACCGGGTCAACATTGAGGTCTGTAATATCAACATAACTGAGCGCCGGGTCAGCAAACACATTAATCTGCGACTTCATGGAATTTCTTCACGCTCTCAGTCGGAACA
>CAZBIK010000068.1:0-13007 GCA_964491955.1 uncultured Ferruginibacter sp. | reverse complement strand
ATACATCATCATCATCGGTACAGCCAATGGCATCGGTAACGAGTACATGAAAATACGTATCGTTGTACAGGGTAGCCAGCGGGTTGGCAATAAAGGGGTTGTTTAAAGGCCCGGCCGGGCTCCATACATAATTGGTTCCGCCGCTGGCCTCCATCTGGTGCGGCCTGCCCAGGATGGCATTGGTATCATTACCGGCAAATACCACCAGCGGGGGCATCATGATCACCCACATGCTGTCGGTCACTGAAAAATTACAGCCATAGTTATCCGTTACGGTTAACGTAAATTTTCTTGTGGTATCGATTCTTGCTATGGTGGTTGCGGCATTGGGCGTATTCAATGAATCCGGCGGGCTCCAGGCATAATTTACAGAGCCTGATAAATTGGAAGCGCTGCCGGATAAAGTGGCGTTGGTTTTATAACAGATCGTGGTATCGTTTCCTGCAAAGGGTATGGGTTTGTGTAAAACATTCACGGTAACCGTATCATTCCGCTGGCAGGTTCCCCATTTGGCGGTTAAGTAATAGGTGGTGGTATCTGTTGGCGAAGCGATGGGATTCCTGGCCGTGTCATAATTCAATGTGGCCGCCGGCGTCCATTTAAAGGTGTCGGTCAGTGCGTTGGTCTGTGGATTCAATGTAATGCTGCTGCCAAAACAGATGGTGCTGTCGGCACCCAGTTCAAGGTACATCGTATCAATCAGGGCAACGGTCTCGGTATGCAGTTGCGTACATCCGTTGATATCCCTCACGATGATATTATTATAGGTACCCGGGGCTAAATTGATGAACTGGTTTGATGGCTGGTAGGTTACCCCGTTATTGATCGAATATTCGTAACCGGGAGTACCTCCTGCTGCAGTTATGGTAATGGTGCCTGTGTTGCTGGCGCAATTGGCATCCGTTGCAGTGCTTGTAAGGGAAATGGCTGTTGGTTCGGTTATGGTTGCCGTGGTTGATCCTACGCAAAGGGTGCCGATCTCCCTGGCCAGGATGGTATAATTTCCCGGGGGAAGATTGAACACCGGTGATGTTTGCCAGTTGGTTCCATCGGCTGAGTATTCAACGGTTGCGCCAACCGGTGAGTTCACCGTGATGGTTCCATTGCCTGCATTACAAAGGGGATCGGTTACTGTAGTTAAAGGGTTAATTATTTTGTAAACGATCATGGTATCCGAGCCTTCTGTTTGCACAGCAGGGTCATCACATTTGCGGTAAAATGCCCTGACAACATAGCTCATACTGTCTTCCGCCTGGCATACAGGAGAAAATGTAGCTTCCAATTCACCATTACCCAGTGGAACAGTAGTACCACTGACAACCCTTACACCATTTTTATAGAGTACTACACTATCAAGCAGGGATGTAGCACCACTTGGCACAAAGCGCCATCCTTCCCGTACCGCACTCCAGATCGTATTATTTCTGCCGGGTACTGCCACAGCCTGGTCCTGGTTCCAATTCTGAATGCCCAAAATAGCAGTACCATTATTGGTACTTGCTCCGCAGGCAAATGGTTTGCTTTCAATAAAAATATCAATGATCCCGGTGCCTTCATAAAGTACCATTTGCTGGGTGGTAACATTTACACTGTCGGTGACACATCCATAATAGGGAACCCGGTGAAAATTCAGAATAAATTTTCTGCAGGGGGCTGTGCCTGTAATGATATACTCCATTTTCCTGTTCCATGGCTGAAGACCGTTTTCGGGATCTATATCATGATATGGACCCATGATAGAGGCCCTTGGATAATAAGAAACGTTGCCATCATTGGGAACACCCCCTGCGTACGGGATAGTTTGATCAAGAATATATGCATTGTAGGTATTTGCATTAATGGGGTCGAAGGTTAAAATGCCATTGGTACCCACTACACAGCTTGAATAATTTTGCCCGTAAAAACAAAAAGTAAACGGAAGTGTAATTGAACTGGAGTAACGATCGTCCTGGTAAATAGGATTAAATTCGATACCGGTAGCATTGATATACGGGAAGGGTGCATAAGGTATTTGTACAACCTGGTAATCTTCTGTTGTCTTTACATCCGGTATCCTTGCTTTCAGGTCGAGGCAGGGTTGCAGGCAGGAAATGGTGGTATCATTTCCGGCAGCAACATTAAAACATGACTGGGCAGATGACTTGAAAAAGGAAATGAATAGAAAAACAGCACTTAGCAGTAATAATTTTTTCATTGTAACCGGGTATGATAATAGTGCGTCTAAAGGTATAGAAATTCCTTCAGATTATTACTAAACTTAACATTCGCCTGTATGCAAAGCGGTTGTTTTACCTGATCAAAATCACCGTTCCTTTCATTTCAATTACTGCACCGTTTTTATCAATGCCCTTTATCATCCAGACATATGTGCCCGGTGCTGCGGCCTTGCCTTTGTGCATTCCATCCCAACCCTGCATCCACTGCCTGGTTTCAAACATCAGGGCACCGTAGCGGTCAAATATCCTGAAGTAGTCAGTACTCCTTATGCCTACCGGTGTTGGGCGGAAAATATCATTCAGCCCGTCGCTGTTTGGTGTAAATGCGTTGGGCAGGTAATAAGTTGGCCCTTCAAACGCTTTTACAAATACATCATCATCATCGGTACAGCCAATGGCATCGGTAACGAGTACATGAAAATAAGTATCATTGAACAGGGTTGCAAGCGGGTTTGCAATAAACGGATTGTTTAACGGGCCGGCCGGGCTCCAGACATAATTGGTACCTCCGCTGGCTTGTAATTGATGCGGCCTGCCCAGGATGGCATTGGTATCATTGCCGGCAAATACCACCAGCTGCGGCATCATGACAACCCACATGCTGTCGGATACCAAAAAATTACAACCATAATTATCGGTAACTGTGAGTGTGTATTTCCGTGTTGTATCTATCCTTGCAATGGTACTGGCTGCATTGGGCGTATTCAAAGAATCCGGCGGGCTCCAGGCATAATTTACTGAACCCGATACATTGCCTGCACTGCCCTGTAACAGTGCATTTGTTTTATAACAGATGGTTGTATCATTTCCGGCAAATGGAACCGGCTTGTGTAAAATATTCACGGTAATGGAATCCGTGCGCTGGCAAATTCCCCATTTGGCGGTTACAAAATACTTTGTGGTATCGGTTGGTGTGGCAATGGGAGTTCTTGCAGTATCATAATTTAAAGTGGTTGCCGGTGTCCATCTGAAGGTATCGGTCAGTGCATTGGTTTGTGGTATCAACATGATGCTGCTACCAAAACAGATGGTACTGTCGGCACCCAGTTCAAGCCGCATGGTATCATTTAATACAACAACAGCAGTGGTGCCGGTAACACATCCGTTGGCATCCCTTACCCTGATATTATTGTAATTACCAGATGGCAGGTTTGAGAAAACATTGCCTGTTTGATAGTTGATCCCGTTATCAATGGAATATTCATAGGCAGGCGTGCCTCCACCGGCAGTAATATCAATACTTCCGTCGTTATTGGGGCAGGTTGCAAAACCGGTTAAAGCAGAAACTGCCAATGTTCCCGGTTCAGTCAAAGAAAAACTGAAAGGGTAAATACAACCCAGCACATCCCTGATCAAAAAATTATAGGTGCCTGCTGTCAGCCCGTTGAATGTAGCACTGGCCTGGTAGGTTGCGCCGCCATTTATTGAATATTGATAAGGCGCTACACCACCCGAAGGGCTTAAAGTTATACTTCCATTGTTATTGCCATTGCAAAGCGGGTTGGTTAAAACTGCAGTTGCTGTGATGGCAGAATTACCCGTTAATGTAACTGAATTTGTACCAGTACATCCGTTGGCATCTGTAAACAGTATGGTATAACTGCCTGCCGGTAACCCTGTAAAAACATTGCTGCCCTGTGCCGGCCCGCCGTTCAATGAATACATATACGGCGCAGTACCACTGGTAGGGTTAATGGTTATGGTTCCATCATCAATATTGGAACAGGGTGGGTTGGTTGAATTTAAGGATGATGTTAAACTTGATCCCATGGCAACATTCACCGGGAATGTCCCGGTACATCCAAACACATCAGTAACCAGTACAGTATGGGCACCTGCTGCCACATTGGTAAATACATTGCTGCCCTGAGCCGGGCCCCCGTCTAAGGAATACAGGTATGCTGCTGTTCCGCTGGTAGGCGTAACCGTTATAGTTCCGTCATTCAGGGTAGGACAGGTGGTAGGGGTTGAACTGACCGAAGCAGTTAACGGGGTGTTGCCTGCAACAATATTGATGTTGAGCAGGCCGGTGCAACCCATTACCGCATCTGTAATTATTACGGTATGCGGACCGGCTGCCACATTGTTAAATACATTGCTGGCCTGTGCCGGGCCTCCATCCAATGAAAAAGTATACGGGGCAGTACCGCTTGTTGGTGTAATGGTAATGCTGCCGTCTGTTGCAAGCGGGCAGGTAGTAGGCGTTGTATTTACCGTTGCTGTTATTGTGCCTGTGCCTGCAGTAACATTTACATTTACCGAGCCTGCACAACTCATGGCATCAATAAATGTTACCGTATGCGGGCCAGGGGCCACATTGGTAAAAATATTGCTGGCTTGTGGTGGTCCCCCGTCTAATGAATAAGTATAAGGTGCAGTGCCGCTTGTTGGCGTTACCGTTATAGACCCATCCGTTGAAAGCGGGCAGGTGGTTGCTGTTGTTGAAAATGTGGCTGATATGGTTGAAGTGGTTGTAATGGTAACATTGATGGTACTGTCGCAGTTGAGGGCATCAGCCACTACAACCACGTAAGGCCCGGCGGCCAGGCCGGTAAATGTATGTGCCCCGGGAACGGTAACAGGCGCACCACCATTTAAGGTATAGGTGTAAGGACTGGTGCCTGCCGTTGGCGTAACGGTTATGGATCCTGTACTTGCACCGCAGGTAGTAGCAACTGATGTAGTTGTGGCCGGGAGCGAGTTTAACCTCAATACATTGATCGTATCCAGGCTGTAGAAAGTACCGGAATTGTCAATTTTCTGGTAGGTTGTTTTTACAACATATAGGGTAGGTACATTTGGAGGCGGACAAATATTTGTAAAATTCCATTCAAATGTATTTGCATTTAACCGGCTGGTATCCCCGGTTGCTATAACTGCACCAACCGAATTCAGTAATTCCACACTCCGGTATAAAGCCACCCCGTTCTTTGGGATAAAACGCCAGGTTTCATTCATATCAATAGCACCCCAGGGTGGGTCAGATACCCTTCTACCGGGAGCCATGATCGCCATGTTCCGGTTGTAATTCTGCATGCCTATCATGGATTTGCCATTATTCCAGGCGAGGCAGATCTGTTTGTCAAAAACTGAAACTTCAACTACACCTGAGGATTCATGTAAAATGATCTGGTGGGTATTCTCGATCAGATTCTGGCAGGAGGTTAAAAATAAGGGAACCCTGTAAAAACTTAAAACCCATTTCCTGTTTGGGGCATTGCCATTTACCACATAATCTATTCTTTGTGTTGGAGAAGTTGTATATGCAGGATTCAGGTCATGATAGGGGCCCATGATCAAGGCTCTGTCATAACCGGTTGTGGGCAGATCACCGGCAGTTGTACTGTAATGGCTGAATAGCCCGGCCCTGGTAATATCAAAACTAATATACCCGTTGGTGCTTACAACCAGGGAATTATAATTGGTTCCGTAAAAAGGAAAGGTAAAAGGAAGATTGATAACTGATGAGTAAGTATCATCAATACTGATACTGGTTGGAATGCCCGGTACACCCGGATCTACAACAGGGTAACAGGCTGATGTTGTTGAAATATTATTTAATGAATAATCATCTGCCAGTGCCCTTAAATCAGGAAACTGCGCATTAATGGTGATACAGGCCGTACCACACGAAAGATTAATTGTACGCGGACAGGTGTATGATAAATTCTGTGAATTGGAATTGTAAAAGCTTATGGTTATAACAAAAGCAAGGAGTAAATTTTTCATCATGCAGCTGGCCGGTTAAAAGTTTAGCTTTCAAGGTAAATAATTTCCATTGGAAAAAACATATATTAAAATCTCCACCTCACAAAAGCTTCCATAGCAGCATATTGCGTTAAACCGAGGCGGGCATATACCTGGGCGGTATTTGCATTGCGCTCTTCGGCACGTTGCCAGAATTCGCGGTCATCGCTGCCCTGGAAAGGCACACTGTCTTTTTGCGACTGGTGTATAAAAATACCATGGCGTTTCTTTACCACCTGGTCGGGGCTCATCGGTATGGCCATTTCAATTTCGGTGATATCCCATTCCTGCCAGGCGCCTTTGTATAACCAGAGCCAGCAGTCATTGATCCAGTGGTCTTTAACTTTAAACTTTAAACTTTCAACTTTCAACTTCTTTAGTGCTTCTATCACCACATCAAAACAAACCTTGTGCGTGCCGTGCGGATCGGCAAAGTCGCCGGCACAATAAATTTGCTGGGGTTTTATTTCATTTAAGAGCTCAATGGTTTGCTGAATATCCGCTTCTCCCATCGGATTTTTTTCGATGGTGCCGGTTTCATAAAAAGGCAGGTTCATAAAATGGATCTGCTCTTCTGTTAAACCAACATATTTGCAGGTGGCTTTGGCTTCGCATCTCCTGATCAATCCTTTAATGGCTCTAATGGTATCGGTATCTTTTTCGCTGCTCTTTTTAATTTTTAAAAAGGCAGTGGCTTCATCCAGGATTGTTTTGCTCCTGGTTTCATCAATATCAAACATGTTCTCAAACCCAACCGCAAAATCAATAAAGCGGGTAACAAATTCATCCGATACGGCAATATTGCCGCTGGTCTGGTAGGCCACATGTACCTCATGCCCCTGGTCGTGCAGCCGCATGAACGTGCCGCCCATGCTGATGATGTCGGTATCGGGGTTAGGGGAGAAGAGCAGCACTTTTTTCGGGAAGGGTTCATGGCGCTCAGGATGGGATAAACGTTTTTCTGAAGGTTTACCGCCGGGCCAGCCGGTGATGCTGTCTCTCAATAAATAAAATACCTGCAGGTTAATTTCATACGCATCACCTTTTTCAACAAGCAGGTCACTGAGGCCATTGTCGTTGTAATCAATATTGGTTAAACTTAAAACGGGTTTATTCAGTTTCAGGGCAAGGTTCACCACCGCCCGTTTCATCATGCCCGGCGTCCATTCACATTCGCCGGTAAGCCAGGGACTTTTGAAACGGGTGAGTTCAGCAGCACCTGTTTCATCAATTACAAAAATGCAGTCATCGTGGTTTTGCAAAAGCGATGCAGGGATGTCTTCGGTATCATCTTCTTCTACTGCTTTCTTTATAACCGGGGCCTTGGTTTGTCCCCAGGCCATTAAAATAATTTTTTTACTTTTTAAAATGGTATTGATGCCCATGGTAATGGCCATACGCGGTACCTGGCTCATGTGCCCGAACTCGTATGCATTCGCGATCCGGGTACTGTTATCCAGGCTGATCAGCCTGGTTTTTGAATGGATACTGCTGCCCGGTTCATTGAAACCAATATGCCCGTTTACGCCAATGCCCAGGATCTGCAGGTCAAGCCCCCCGGCATCTTCGATCTGTTTTTCATAATTCAGACAGTGTTCTTTCACTTTGTCTTTTGGGGTCATGCCATCGGGCAGGTGGTAATTGGCCGGGTCAATATCGGTTTGTTCAAATAAATTCTTCCGCATGAAATAATGGTAGCTCTGTAATGCATCCTTATCCATGGGGTAGTACTGATCGAGGTTGAAAGTGATCACATTTTTAAAGCTCAATCCTTCTTCCTTGTGCATGCGCACCAGTTCTGCGTATAATGTTTTGGGTGATGAACCGGTTGCCAGGCCGATAACGGTTTTCTTTCCTGCTTTTTCTTTTTCCCGGATGAGTGCTGCAATTTCCCTGGCTACAAAGGCAGAGCCGCTTTGCGGATCCGGGAAGATCTTTACCGGTATTTTTTCCAATGAATCGGTGAGGTCAATTTTGGTCATGGTGTAGTGCAATCAGTTAATATAAAATTAGTGATTTGATTCGTTTAAATCGTTAAAACCGTTTAATGGTTTAATTCGTTTAAAGGTTTAAGTCGTTTTACCCAAACCTTAAACCTTTAAACCCTTAAACCCTTCAACCTTCAATGCACTTCTATCTCATCCACAAACAGCCATGCCCTGTTGCCGGCACCGGGCTGGCCATCGGGAATGATGCCATAATTTTTTGCAAACACCCTGATATAGCGGCAGGTTTTGGGTGTTGTCAATTTAATCGTCTGATCATTATTTTCATCTTTTACAATATGCGTTACCGTTTCAACGGGGGTATGTTTTGTAATGATCGTGGTGTCAATAAAAGGAATGAAAGAAATGTCAACCCGGGCAGGTAAATATATCCAGCTACCGGGATGCTGTAAACTGTGCAAGGTTATTTTCGACACTGCTGTTTCTTTTCCAAGATCGATCGTTGCTTCCATGTCGGTTCCGTTAAAACCCAAAAACTCGGATGTTTTTGACATGCCATTTTCATTCTGTACGCCATTCACCAAAGTAAATGCGCCATCACCGGGATAGTTTTTGCTGGCTTCGGTAGCAAGGGTTATTTTTTTGCCGGTGGCTTTGTGGTGATAGAATTTTTGGGAAAGGGTGATGCCTTTTGAAACGGCATTTGCCAGAAAGACCCCTTCTTTGATCAATAACGGTTTTGTATAACTCCAGATTGAATCACCATTATTGAAATTAATGATAACCGGGTTGTTGGTCTTTGATTCCAGCTGCCATAAAACACCATTATAATTTTCTGTTGGTAAAACCGTGGCCTTCAGGTCATAATATGCTTTGCTGTAATTGATCTTCTGTTTATCCAGTCTTTCAAAAATTGCGGGCAACCTTTTTTCAAAATCCTTCCAGTTCCTTTTTTCCTTCGGGCTCCACAAGATCTCACTCAGTGCAGCTATGCGGGGGAATAAATGGTATTCTACCTTGCTTGGGTATTTTATATATTCTGTCCACATATTGGCCTGTGCCCCCAGTATATATTTGCCTTCTTCTGCACTCAGCTCTTTGGGTATAGGTTCGTAGGCATATACATTTTCAATGGGGTTATAGCCGCCAATGGTTACGCTGTCTTCGTTCTTGCTTTGGGTATGATCAAAATAAACCGGGTTGCCGGGTGTCATAATTACCTGATGTTTTTGTTTGGCTGCTTCTATACCGCCTTTTTCGCCACGCCAGCTCATCACCACGGCATTGGGAGCAAGGCCACCTTCCAGGATCTCGTCCCAGCCGATCAGGATCTTACCCTTGCTGTTCACATACTTTTCAATGCGCCGCACAAACCAGCTTTGTAATTCATGTTCATCTTTCAGTTTATTATCTTTCATACGCTTCTGGCAGGCAGGGCATTTCTTCCAATGTGCCTTTGGGGCTTCATCGCCGCCCATATGAAAATATTTTGAAGGAAAGAGTGCAATAACTTCGTCGATCACATTTTCTAAAAATGTAAAAGTAGAATCTTTACCTGCACAAAAGATATCATCAAATACGCCCCAGGTTTCCTGTACCAGTTTTATCCTGCCGTTCTTTTGCTCGTCGATACTTTTCTTCGAGATCATTTTGGCTGGTATCTCCGTTGGTTTTTTGGGGAAGCAACTTAACCACGGGTAAGCGGCAATGGCGGCACTGCCATGCCCGGGCATTTCAATTTCAGGGATCACGTCAATATATCTTTTGGCCGCATATTGCACCACTTCTTTAATTTCTTCCTGCGTGTAAAATCCGCCGTAAGGCTTGTTATCGCTGCCTTTGCCGGGGTAACGGCCAATGATGGTACCGTTTCTCCAGGCGCCTGTTGTGGTTAAACCGGGATATTTTTTTATTTCAATACGCCAGCCCTGGTCATCGGTCAGGTGCCAGTGAAAGGTATTGAATTTATAAGCCGCCAGGTAATCAATATATTTTTTAACAAAAGAAACGGGAAAGAAATGCCGGCATACATCGAGGTGCATACCGCGGTAAGAAAATCGTGGCTGATCGGTTATGGAAACATAGGGAATGGAAATTTTATTTTTTGTGGTATAGTATTGATCAGCAGGGATGAGTTGCAACAGTGTCTGGATGCCATAAAAGATGGTCCTGTTGTTCCCGGTAATGATCATTTCTTTTCCCGGTGTGATGATGCGGTAATTTTCTGCTGCATCGTCTTCGTCGATCAGCATGATCCTCGACCTGTTTACATCCAGGTTTTCATAGGCAACCAGCTGGCCGGTGATATTCCTTTCCTTTAATGCTTCCAGTAAATAAACCGCATTAAAAACAGCGGCTTCAGATCTTGTATGTACGATCTGGATGGGCAGGTCGTAAGTATATGAAGTGTCAATGTATTTTATAGATGCAGGCGCAGGCACCAGATTGAAATTATTTTGTGCACTGCAAAACAGGATCGAAAAGTTCAATAAACAAAAAAATATTTTTTTCATAGTGTATATTATTGCTTTAATACCGGTAATATGATCTTACTTGCATTCACCGCATCATGATGGATCTTTATGTTTGCTTTTTGAAAATCGCTGTCATCGCAATGATAAATGTCAACAAATTTTTGCGGGTTCCTGTCGGCCAGGGGAAACCAGCTGCTCTGGATCTGTATCATCAGCTTATGCCCTTTTTTAAAGGTATGTGCCACATCAGGCAAGGTATATTTTACCTGGGTTATTTTTCCGGGTACAAATGCTTCAGGTTTTTCTCCACCGGGCCCTCCTGAAAAACTGTTGCGGTACCTGCCCCTCATTATTTCGCCGCGTACCAGCATCTGGTAGCCACCCATCGGGTAATCAGAACCATTGCCTTTTCCAGATACTTTTTCATCGTAGGTAAATTCATCCGGGAAAACATCGATCAGTTTTACCACAAAATCCGCATCGGTGGTAGAAATGCTCGCCATCAGGTCGGCAACCAGCGGCCCGGCAAGTGTAAGGTCCTCCGTTAAAACCGCGGTGGTGAATGTTAATACATCAGGACGGCGGCTGGCAAAGCGCTGGTCATCGATCATATATTCACGGGTACGGCCCATGTGTACATCTTCGGTATACGGTACCGGGTGTGCGGGGTCGCTGATGTATTCGCTGAATGCATTGTTTGAGGTATTTTTTTCAAAGCTTAATTTTCCGTTGGCGTTGGTAAAAAGGTTCTTATACTCTACATTTTGAGATGGCCATTGTTTAAACCTTCTCCATTCATTTTCGCCGGTAAAGAAAACGGTTGCTTCGGCAATATCATGAACGGTGCCTTTAAGTTTTAAATAAAAATTAAAAAAGGGAAATTCAATATTGCGCTGGTAGTATTCACTTGTTTTTTTGCCAAAGCGCACATTGCCCAGGTAACTCCCGTCACTGCGGCCGCCCCATCCTCCATGAAACCAGGGGCCCATCACCACCCGGTTATCTGTATTGTTATTCTTTTCTTCAATGGCCTTGTATAAACTCCAGGCGCCAAAACAGTCTTCTGCATCAAAATTGCCGCCCACAACAAGTACGGCGGGTTTGATGTTGGTCATAAAATTGCGCGGGTTGCGGGCCTTCCACCAGCTATCATGATCCGGATGGTTCATCATGTCTTTCCAGAAAGCAATACTATCGCCCATGAGTTTGGTGAAATTTTTTATCGCACCGGTCTTTAGGTAAAAATCATAATTGTCCTGTGAAGGTATGCGATAACCGGGGCTGCCAACTGTAGTAGGTTTTGGCCTGGGTTTGCCAAAGCCACTGTAAAAACCAAATGCATCCATTAAAAAGAAAGCGCCGTTGTGGTGAAAGTCATCACCCTGGAACCAGTCGGTAACCGGAGCCTGCGGGCTTACGGCTTTCAGTGCCGGGTGTCCGCTGAGCGCCGCCATGGTGGCATAAAATCCGGGATAGGATATGCCGAATACACCAACCCTTTTATTATTGGCGGGTAAATGATTCACCATCCATTCAATGGCATCGTATGTATCGCTGGCTTCGTCGATTTCTTTATTTTTTTTATTGGGGTTGAATGGGCGTACGTCCACAAAATCACCTTCACTCATCCACCTGCCCCGTACATCCTGAATCGCTATGATGTATCCCTCCTTTAAATAATTGATCCAGTAAGTATCATATATCCGGGCATTGAATTTATCTTCCCCGTAAGGCGAGCATGAATAAGGCGTACGGTTTAACAGTATGGGATGTTTTACCGAACTGTCTTTGGGGATGTAAAATGCAGTGAAGAGGCTGATGCCGTCACGCATGGGCAGCATCTTTTCCACCTTGTAATAATTTTCCCTTACCCAGATCGAATCGACGTTTTGAGCCGAAAGGCCTTGAATAAAAAATACAAAAAAGCAGCACCCGACAAAATATTTTTTCATTTCATAATTATTTGAGTGTTAAATTTAGTGAAACAATATTGTTTATGAGTACAAACAGGGATGCCTTGATCAATAAATTTTACAGTTCCTTCCAGCAGCTTGATTACAGGGGCATGAACAGTTGTTACAGTGATGATATTGTTTTTTTTGACCCTGTATTCGGTTTTTTGAGGGGAGATGAAGTACGGTCCATGTGGGAAATGCTGTGCAAGAATGCAAAAGATTTTTCATTAACCTACTCCAATATCAAACACCTGGATGATGAATACAGCACCTGCGAATGGGTGGCCACCTATACTTTTTCAAAAACCGGTAAAAAAGTGGTTAACCGGATCAAGGCCAATATGCTTTTTGCAGACGGGAAGATCATAGAACACAGCGATGCATTCAGTGTACACCGGTGGAGCAGCCAGGCCCTGGGTTTCACCGGGTGGTTACTGGGCTGGAACCGTTTTTTTCAACGAAAGATCCAGAATGGAGCCAGGAAGAACCTGGTGAATTTTATGAGTCGTTAGTCGTGAGTGGGGAGTTGGGAGTTGCAGATGAACAGGGTTTTTGACTCCTCACAACGCATTGCTCACACCTCACGACCTTTGAGGAGGAACCAAAAATGATGGTCTCGTAAAAAGTCGCCAAAGAGATGGCTTCGTAAAAAGCTCCAGATGCCAGGCG
>CAZBIK010000067.1:0-13027 GCA_964491955.1 uncultured Ferruginibacter sp. | reverse complement strand
AAATGCTTCGCATTTTTCCTTAGTGTCTTGGTGCCTTTGTGGCTAAATTCAATTTTTGTAAAAAATTGTTAATCAACTTTCTTTTCCCAGGCGTGTGAGTCACTGCTGTGGCAATGTGTGTGTGTGCCGCAGGACCTGCCTTTGCCGGCCTTGCTCCGCAGTAGCTATACAAAGGCGAGAAGGCAGGCTCGCCGTCAATTGGCAGCATTTCTTTGTTTTAGGCAAAAAAGTAAAGAAAGATCATGTACCGGCATGATGAATATCTGCTGCAAATATGCTGATATCACCGATTTTTGCAGTAATTAAATTAGAAATAATGATTCATCCCTACAATTACGTGACTGCCAAAGAAGCTTTGTCAATTATAGAAAGCAATACCCGGGTCTTTATTCATGGCAGCGTGTGTACCCCCACCTACCTGATGAACGAACTGGCAAAGGAAAGTAACCGTTTAAAAAATGTGGAACTGGTCTCCATCACCTTAAAAGGCGAACTGGAGATCATCAAGCCCAAATACCAGGATAGCTTTCACATCAATTCATTATTTGTGTCGGCGCCCATACGCGATGCTGTGGCTGATGGCCGGGCTGATTTTATACCCGTTTTCCTGAGCGATATACCGTATATGTTCACCAGCAAAACGCTGGAACTGGATACCGCCATCGTGCAGGTCTCGCCACCCGACCGGCATGGATACTGCTCCCTGGGCGTATCCGTAGATATTGCCCGTGCCGCAGTGGATACGGCCCGTCAGACAATCGCCCTGGTTAACCCCAATATGCCACGTACCCACGGCGATGGCATGATCCATACCGACAGGTTCACCAAAATGGTGTTTCATGATTCACCCCTACCCGAAGAAAGTTACAGCAGCAAAGTGGGCGAAACAGAACTGCAGATCGGTAAACACATTGCCGATATGATCGATGACGGCAGTACCCTGCAGATGGGCATCGGCACCATCCCGGATGCCGTGCTGAGTTTTTTAAACAACCATAAGAACCTGGGCGTACACACCGAAATGCTGAGCGACGGCATCATCAACCTGGTGGAAAAAGATGTGATCAACAATAAGAATAAAAGCAGGCACCCGAACAAAACGGTGACCTCCTTTGCCATCGGCACCAAAAAATTATATGATTATGTGAACGACAATTCCTCTTTCAATTTCCTCGACATAGCCTATGTGAACAACCCGCACGTGATACGCCAGAACCCCAAAGTGATCGCCATCAACAGCGCCATTGAAGTGGACCTCACAGGGCAGGTTTGTGCCGACAGCATTGGTGCATTGCAGTACAGCGGCATTGGCGGACAACTGGATTTTATGCGGGGCTCTGCTTTGAGCGCAGGCGGAAAACCCATCATTGCCCTCAACAGCCGCACGGCCAAAGGCATTCCCAGGATCGTTCCTCATTTGCGTGAAAGCGCCGGCGTGGTTACCACCCGCGGGCATGTACATTACGTGGTTACCGAATACGGCGTGGCATTTTTGTTTGGGAAAAATTTAAGGCAGCGGGCAAAACTGCTGATCGATATCGCCCATCCCGATGACCGGGAGATGCTGATGAAGTATTGTTATGAAAGGTTTAAAGTGTTTATTTAATGAAGAATTAAAAATTAAGAATTAAGAATGCTGTCTTAAGGAATTTTTCACTTTTCATTTTTAATTTTTAATTGATAAACACCCCATTGATCATTACTTTATCGATCAGGTTTGTCCCAAAAGAATAGGGTAAATAAGCAAGCGAAGGGATGGATTTTGTAAATATAAGATTGGCTTTTTTGCCGATCGTTATGCTGCCCAGATCTTTCTCCAACTCCATAGCATAAGCGCCGTTGATGGTAGCCGCATTGATGGCTTCTTCGGGCAGCATTTTCATCTGGATGCAGCTTAAAGCAATTACAAAATTCATATTGCCCGAGGGCGAAGAACCGGGGTTATAATCGCTGGCCAGGGCAATGGCGCAACCCGCATCAATTAATTTTCGGGCAGGCTGGTATTGCATGCGCAGGAAGAATGCGGCCGTTGGCAGGAGGGTTCCGATGGTATTTGATTTGCTTAATATTTTAATATCATCATCCGTCATAACTTCAAGATGATCAACAGATAAAGCGTTTAATTTAATGGCTGTTTCAATGCCTCCAATGCTGTTCAACTGGTTCACATGCAGCTTGGGTTTTAAGCCAAAGCTCATCCCGGCCTTACAGATGGTTTCCATTTCTTCGTGCGAAAAGAAGCCGGTCTCACAAAACACATCGATATAATCGGCGAGCTTTTCCCGGGCAATTACCGGCAGCATTTCGTTGATGATGCTGTCGATATAACCTTGGTGGTTATCCTTAAATGCAAGTGGGTAAGTATGTGCCCCGAGGAATGTTGCTTTGATGCTGAGGCCTGACCTTTCTTTCAGCTTTTTTATCACCCGCAGCATCTTCAACTCCCCTTCTACGGTTAACCCATAACCGCTTTTTATTTCAATGGCTCCCGTGCCTAGTTTCGATACTTCCTCCAGCCTTTTCCAGGCGCTGTTGAAGAGTTCATCTGCTGAAGCTTCATTTAATTTTGCAGCAGAGTTTAAGATGCCCCCGCCTTTGGCCGCGATCTCTGCATAGCTCATGCCTTTGATCTTGTCAATGAATTCTTCTTCCCGGGTGCGGGCAAAAACGATATGGGTATGGCTGTCGCACCAGGCAGGCAGCACAAACTGCCCGTGTGCATCCACGATATGTTTGGGCAACTGCGGAACTTTTAATTCCAGCTCGTACATATATCCGTAGTCTGCAATGATGCCGTCTTCGATCAACAGAAAGGCATTTTCAATGGATGGCAGATCACTCAACGCTTTTCCACGAAGCAGCCTGCTTTCTTCCCGGGTGTTTACTAGTTGCTTTATGTTGGTGATCAGTGTTGTCATGTTGTGTTCGATGCCTGTAAAAAAACGGGGCCCGAGTTGTTTATTTTTTTGTAAAGATCGCCCTGCTCCGTATAAAATAAAATTCGTTTTCCATATACCTTACTTCTTTGAGGATATTTAAGTTGGCCTGCCCGAAGATCAGCGTTTGCCGCAGGTCGGCTACTTTATTATTATCGAATCCCTGTTTTTCGCCGATCACGGTCAGGCGCGGGCCCTTCCGGGCAGTAAATACGATATCATACATTTCGCCGTCAATACTCAGTTTATCTTCCTTATCATAAATACGGATGTAGTTGGTATCTGTTTTCTCATTACCAGCGGTTTCAATATACTTAAAATACAGGCCCAGTGAATCGGCCTGTTCAGTAATTACAAGCAACGGCTGTAAGGTAACCTGGGCATTATTCTTAGTAACATCTGTAAAAACAATAGTTCCGCCCCAGTTACCCGGCAGCAGTTTCAGGTCTTTATTGAATACAAGGCCCCGGTTATTCTGTGCATACAGGGCTGTTGAAAAAATGATTAGGAATATGCTGACAATAATTTTCAATCCAGTTTTTTTAAAGTGATTCATATACCGAGCGGCTGAACGCTTCCAGTCCCGGGTCGCGTGCCCCCATTAAAAGTAAGACAGAATTTTCAGACAGGTGCGGCCTTACTTTTTCTAAAAAATGATTGCGGTCTTCCACAAAGAATGCATTTTTTCCCAATGCCCGTATTGCAGTGACAAGATCATTGGCCGAAATGTCTTTTACAGCTGTACCTCCTGCATAAAAGATCTCACTCATCCATATCTCATCCTGAGGCCTTAATGCTGCAGCAATTTCGGTCACAAAATCATCCTTCAAAAACCTTGTTGGCCCATACCCATGCGGCTGAAACCAGGCTACCACTTTATGGGCAACCGGCTGGCAGGCCCTGATGGCCGAAGCACATTTCACCGGGTTGTGGGCATAATCATCGATCACCCAAATACCATGCTTATTTCCCAATACCTGGTTGCGGCGGTATATGCCTTCGTAGTTTTTTAATGATGAGGCACATGTTTCCAGGTCAACGCCAATTTGATTGGCAACGGTTACAGCAGCCAGCGCATTCTCCATATTGTGGTGCCCGATGGTATTCATTGAAAATTGAATATTGAGAATTGAAAATTGAATATTAAACCCTTCCTGTTTAAAATCCTTAGCTACATAACTGGGTTCTGAATTTTCATCTGAAGAAAAATCCTGCTTCACATTTTGTGAAAGTTGTTTGGCAAGCGCATTGGATTGATTGACGATAAATTTTTTACTGTTATTTTTAAATATGCCGAAGATCCCCATCAGTTCCTCAATTTCCTGGTGGTCCTTATCCACATTCAGCAGCAACCCGATCTCCGGTTCATATTGTACAATGCTCCCGTCACTTTCATCGGCTTCAATGACCAGCCATTCCCCCGCTCCCACTTTTGCATTGCCGATCTTTCCCTGTTTGATGATGCTCACCAACCCTGCCCCGCTGATGATGCTGGGCTGCAGTCCGGCTTTTTCCAGGATATCAAACAGCATGGCGCTGGTGGTGCTTTTGCCCGAAGTACCGCCAACGGCAATGGTCCTTTTGCTTTTCGCGATCAATGCCAGCAATTCAGAACGCCTGATGATGGGGATATTCAGTTGCTTTGCCTTCTGCACTTCAAATACCGTGTCTTCAATGGCCGTTGAAACAACCACCAGGTCTGTTTCCTTTGTAATGCCATCACCGTTCTGTAAAAAACAGTGAATGCCTTCGGCTTCCAGTTTTTGTTTGGTTTCATTGAATTCGCCTTCCCTGAAATAACGGTCACTGCCGCTGACCTGTTTACCAATGCCCGCCAGGTATTGCGCAATGGCGCTCATACCCACCCCGGCTACACCGATAAAAAAAACGTTTTTAAAATCATGAATTCCTTTGATCATATAACTGCCTGGCTTTTTTTTGTATGCAAGGTGCGGTAAGCGATCAATGCACTGGCGGCCATTAAAACCGATGCCAGTATAAATGGTGCTCCCGGTAATACAAACGGCGCTTCGCTGTGTGTAAAGTAAAAGAATAAATTGTTCATCAGCAACGGGCCGATGATGGCTGCCAGGCTCATGAGGCTGGTGACCGTTCCCTGCAGTTCGCCCTGCATATTGGCCGGTACATGCCCGGCCATAACCGCCTGCAATGCTGGCATGGCAATACCGCCCAGGCAATAGGGAATTAAGAACGCAAACATCATCCAGCTTTCTGTGGCCAGCCCGAACAGCAACATGCCAGAAGCATATAATGCCAGTCCCGTATAAACGCTTTTTTCATTGCCCAGCCAGGGGTTGATGACGCGGATCAGTCCGCCCTGCACGGTGGCCACCAAAATACCAACCACCCCCAGGGAGATGCCCACCATCCTTTCGTTCCAGTTGAAACGGTACATGGTAAAATAGTTCCAGTTGCTCATGATGGCATGTGCGCCGATATAAATGAGCAGGATGGCAAATGCCAGTCCGCCGATGGCAGGATATTTTTTTAAATGCAGCAGGGAACCAACCGGGTTTGCCCGTTTCCAGTTAAATGCCCTGCGGTTTTCCTTACTCAGCGATTCGGGCAATACAAAATAACCGTATACCCAGTTCAGTAAGGCCAGTGCAGCGGCAGCATAAAAAGGAACCCTGGAACCCAGCCCGCCGAGCAAACCCCCGATCATGGGGCCGATGATAAAACCGAGGCCGAATGCAGCGCCGATCATTCCAAAATTCTTTGCCCGGTTTTCGGGCGTACTCACATCGGCAATATAAGCCGCACCGGTGGTCATGCTGGCACCGGTGATGCCGGCAATGATCCTGCCCACGAACAGCCAGCCATAGGTTGGTGCCAGCGCCAGGAAAATATAATCAATGCCAAAACCAAATAAAGAGAATAACAAAACCGGCCGCCGGCCGTATTTATCGCTGAGGTTACCCAAAATGGGCGCACAAAAGAACTGGACAATGGCATAGGAGAACATGAGCAGGCTGCCGTACCGTGAAGCGGTGCTGATATCCACCTGCTTGAGTTCCGAAATGAGTGTAGGCATCACCGGTATGATGATGCCAAAGCCGATCACATCGATCAACAGGGTGATGAAAATAAATCCTACTGCAGCATTTCTGTTTGAAGCCATTTCATTCTTGTTCTTTGCGGTTTGCAAAAGTAAATTTTCCTATTTCTTCCTTTCTATTTTAAACGGGTGGGCCTCGGTTGTCATCACCAGTTTCGTAAGGTCCAGTGTGGATTCCGGCGCAAAAATGAGATAGGCATATTTCAGGGTTTCCCCGAAAAAGAAACTCTCCATCGAGTTTGACCTTTCAAAGGTCTGTACATTTTTCAATGAGGCGAAAGCCACATCTGTTTTACAATACCTGATGATATCATCCACCATCACCTTTCCCTGCCACAGGTATTTCAATTCGCCGGTGAGGCGGTACATATAAAAAGCGCTTTCGAGGTTTTCGGGCCGCAGGATATAATAAGCACTGGTGATGGTATCTGCTATAAAATTAAATTCCTCGGGTTCTATGTTGAACCGGGTCCACATGTAATAATTGGCTTCCTGTATCTGCCTGCCTGTTTCCACATCGCCGGCAAATGCACAAAGTCCTGCATAAAAAGCTTCCAGGGCGCCGTATGTTGTACTTATCACCTTACCGGTATGCATATCCACCTGGTGCATGAACCAGCCATTGGGTGTTTTATGGATAAGGTGCTTTTTAATGGCCATGTTGTGCGTATCAAATGCTGCTTTAAAATCTTTATCGCCAAACAACAACCAGCTTTTATACAGGTATTCATAATAAGAATCGATGTATGCCCCGATCTGGCTCCTGCTGTTGACCCATTTGCCTGTCCGCACATCGATCTGCTCCCCCACCAGGTCCAGCACACTCCTCTTTGTGTACAGCTGCATCATACCCTTTTTGGCAGCCTTGTAGTATTTATCATCGCCGGTTATTTTTGATAATTTCCCGAATTCCATCATCAGCGTGCCTATCTCTGCCGGGTTATTGATGCCGTCGCGGGTCTTCCCGGTCTGCAAATGCACATAACGGTAAGGCATGCCAGTAGCAGAATTAAAGGCCGGCATCAGGCGGTTGGCCAGGTCGGTGGCCAGGGTAAGGAATTTTTTATTGCCATCCAGTTCATACGCCGTTATCAGGCCGCCCAGTAAACGGATGGTGATCTCAAAAACCTGTACATCGTTATCAATATTAAAATCGAGTTTGGACAGGATGAGCTCCTTTGCTTCCCGGGCTTCTTCCGTTAAACCCAGTAAGGTAAACGTATCAAAGGCATCCACAGGTGTCATCAGCATGGAAGTTTTGTACCAGGTCTTCGGTTCTTTGGTCAGCGGTTTCAGGTCATCGGCCCCCCAGGCATATTTTTTATACCCCTGCCAGGCGTGTTGTGCAGCAGCTTTTACCTTATTGCACATTTCCTGTTTCATTTCTTCGGAGAACTTTGCATCCTTTTGTGCCAATAATGCCGTGGAGATAAAAAGCATTGCAGCAACCAGTTTTATCCTGTTTTTGATCATAGCATGTGTTTATGCCGATAAAGATAAGATTTAGTTCCGGGCATAAAAAAAGAGCTCCCTGCGGAACTCTTTATAGAAAGTCAGTTAATTAAAAATTACCATCTTCCACCACCACCGCTGTTGCGGTTGTTGCCGTAGCCACCGCGACTTCCGCCGCCGTTGCTGCTTCTTTCTTCTCTTTCTTTGGCTACTGAAACAGACATTGCACGACCTTCAACTTCTTTGTTGTTCAGGCCCAGCATAGCGTCTTTTCCTTCATCTTCAGAAGGCATTTCAACAAAACCAAATCCACGTGATCTTCCGGTTTCCCTGTCAGTAATTACTTTAGCAGAAGAAACTTCGCCGAAAGTTGAAAAAAGTTCGTTTAACTCAGCGTCGCTGGTGTTAAAACTCAGATTTGAAACATAAATGTTCATAAAACTTAAAAATTAAAATAAAATAAATAAAATACCTGTGTATTAAAGGAGAAAGCAAACTGAAGACGAGAAAACTGTTACGGTAGGAAATCTAACTATAAAAATTGAATCAATCTGTACTGTGTGCTCACAGCAATAATGTCACAGTGCAAATGTAGGTCAACTAATCAGTATTAACTAATTAATCTTTCCGGATAGGCTTTTATAGCCAATCTTTAACATTTTACACCCGTAATAAAAAGCCTTCATCACCAGCATGCAATTGACCGGTAAACCCGTGTCTGCGCCGGTGATGAAGGAAAGAATTTTCTTTATTTATGCTGCTTTTTTGCCCATTCCCATGACCACGGCAATGACGGCGCCAACAATTGCCGTCATTACAGTCATAACAGCAACATCAGCTGCCATAGCTGTTTTACTGATCACTGTAGAGGTTGCATATATCATACAGTCATAACCAACTGCAATGAGCAAACCAAGGATACCCCCGGTTATAAAGCCATCCATCATGGAATTTACATTGCCTTTTAAAAAAACATAGGCCAGCATGAAACCCATGGCGAGGTTACCAATAACCAGGTACAGGTACTGCATGTCGGCTTCTGCCCTTTGTACATTACCTGCTGCCCCCTGGTGGCTGTTCATGAAATCCATCAACAACATGCCATAAACAAGCCAGCCCAGAAGAAAGAAAAGGATACCGCCGGTGATACCGCCGATGAGCAATTTTTTAATGTCCATAAGTTAAGTTTTGGTGATGAGAAAAATAGAACATGTAACAAAATAATACTTCCTTCATTAAAATGCAAGTATCTGCTGGTTTATCATTTCCACATAAATCAGCCGTTCCTGTTGGTAACCGGTAAACCGGAGCAGAATGCCCCTTTTTGAATTTGTTATTTTTTTGAAAATGATTTATCGATCTGTAGCCCGAAAAAATAGCCCCCGATGGAACCTGCAACTGCCCCGATCAGCAACCAAAGCAGCCAAAGGTCTGATGATCCCATGGCAAAATAAGCGATCCCCATCCCGATAATGGCCAGGAAAACGATCCCGACAGGTACGGCACTCCTGTTTTTCTTTGATTTTACGGCATTGGAAGCCGGGTGATGTTCGTGGTGGGTCTTCCTTTTCTTAGATCTTGGCATATTTTTTTATTTTCAAAGTACGATTTTTTACCGAATAGTAAAAGCGGAAGATTTATACCGGTTGACATTTCGATCCCTGTATTTATCAGTAATTACATCTGAATTTTCGCTTAGGCTGGTCATTGCAAGCCCGCCAGTTGCTTTGCATATTCATATTGCAGGTCTTCGTGCATGGCAGCAATGGTCTTCGCCGTTTTTTTCAATTGATTCTGATACATGTTCCTGATCACCGGGTTATTCTCAAAAGGGATACCGGAATTTTTCAGCGTGCTGCAGAAGTACAGCAGCAGTTCCACTTCTGTTTCGGCCGAACCGGTATAACGGATGTATTTATTCAATGTGCGGAGTATCTTTCTTAAACTTTTCTTTACAAAATACAGGCTGGACCTGTTGATCTCATCAAATTGCTGAAGCATGTCCTTTTTTATTTGTACGATAAAGGCAGGTTCATCAAAAGCCTCAAACAACAGGTAGGTAAGCAACTCTTTATTTTCCTTTTTAAATTTTGCCAGGCGGATGCATAGTTCGATCAACTGTTCGCCGGGGATATTTGTCAGTTCCGATTTCAGTTCGCTGATGGTTGCTGCTTTCATTTGGCTAAAATAACAAGATTTGCTTACTGCATGCCATAAATGGAAAAAACCTTCATGAATGAAGGTCTTTCATAGTCTTTCCCCGTTGCGGGGATGAGTGGTTTTCAAAAGTATCGGATGTATTAAACGGGGGTTACATTAATTACGATACAAAAGTGATTATTTTGAAAACGATAAATTGTAGAAGCAGTATATTTTTTGGAGTAGAATTATTTCTATACGGGGCGCAGCTCAATACAAGGTCCCGATCAACTGAGTGTTTTAACCGTTTTGCCGATCAGCAAACCATTGTGGTAAACCTCCATGGTGTAGTTGCCCCTGGTTATCCCGGCAGGCTTTAAAGTAAACAGCAACCGTTTTACCTCGCCCATGGTATAAGGGAAATTGAATTTGTACGAATACACTTTTTTTCCTTCAGCGGTAATGAATGTACCTGAATCCCAGGCTGAATTTTTAAGCACCCTGCCGTCAGGCCCGAGCACAACCACCATCATTTCAGCATTGCTGAACTGGCTGTTAAAATTTACTACGGTAAATGAACCTTCCAGGTGATCTGTTTTTTCTGCGCCCGTAGTTTCCGTTTCTTTTTCACCGGCATTCATGACCGCTGCCAGCCTGAGCTCTGATGCGGTAAATACCGGGTAAACCGGCGATGATCTTTCTGCGGTATTGCTTTTAACTGCATTCCCGTTCTTACCATTTTTACCGTTCCCTTTTTCAGTATTTCCAAGCTGGGTCAGTACCTCATCCAGTTTTTTATTTTCTTTCTCCACATCCTGGTTCTTCTCTTTCAGGTCGGCCACCCTGGTCTGCAGTTCACTGATCTTTTGCCTGGCCTCCGAAAAATTATTGCCGGTATTCCTGTTCTTCAATATAGCTGCGATCTCATTTCTCAACCTGTAGAACTCAGCCAGTTTTGTGTCCAGTTCAGTTTTCAGGGAGTCGGTTTGCATAACCGTGGTACTTAACTGAAGATCGAGTTCCTGCAGCGTTGCAGAAAATTCTTTTTGCAAAGAGTCCTTCAGCCTGTTTACCATTAAAGCGGTATCAGCTGCAACGGGTTTCAATTCAGTCTTTGTATTGGCGGAATTTTTGTAATAACTGTAACCCCAGGTCCAGATCAAAATAAAGGAAACCACAACCAGCAACAGGGATACTAAGAGTAATAACAGGGATTTGGTATCTCTCATGGGTTATACATATTGAGTACTGCTTTTTTATTTGCCGGCATTCTGATTTACAAAGGCCGAGATCCAGCCTACAGAACCGTTCTTTACCAGGAAGAATTGTTTTCGTTCAAACACTCCGTCAAACTGGCGCATGATCTTAAGCATCAGGCCGGTACCGGAGAGTAAGGATCGCTGGTCAAATACCCTGTTCACCTGTTTTACATCCTTTGCCGTTTTTACAGGATCGGCAGTATTGGGGGCAAGGTCCTTTACAATTTGCTGGTCGGAATACAGGCCCGGGTTTTTAGCAAGTTTTTCACTGAATTCAAACACTTCGGCATAACTGACAGGTATGACCGAATTTTCATTCAGTTCCGGGGCGATCAGGTTGGCAACAGCCCAGGCAATGCCACCGCTGAATGCAATATTATCGCTTTTGGGGAAGGCACCGCTGAGGTTGACCGCGTACACGATCTCTTTTTCCTCGGCGCCATCAAGTACCCTGGTCAACTGGCTGGTATAATTTGCTGTGCTCTTATCATTGCCCAATATTTTTTCAGCCGCATTGGCAACACTTTTTGTGCCCCAGGAGAGTTCAAATAACTTAAAGGTCTTTGTATCGCCAAAAGGGAAATACCCGCCCTTTGTATTTCCGCTGCCGATATCGATCAAAAATGTCTTATACCGCCTTGATTCGGGAATGATCCCCAGGTGCGAAAGCCTGGCCTCCTCTTTGATATCAATGACCGTTACTTTCCGGTCGGGCTCATTGATGATGTATTTAAAGGAATTGATCAACTGGTCGATCCAGCCCAGTTTTTCCTCTTTTTCGGCCTGGATATGAACCCCGCTGCTGATGGCTGTAAAAATATTACCCGACGGAATGCCGTGCTGTTTTGAAGCCACATCATACAAAATGTTCATGGCATTCAGGGTAGCCTGGTAAGTGGGTTGTGTAAAGGAAATAAAATCAGTATTGATGGTGGTATCTTTCAATATTTTGAAATCCGCATCATCCGTTTCTTTATTGAGTAATTCGATCAAACTCAGCTTTACCCCTTTTGATCCAACCTCCAAACCGGCATAAACATTGACCGTGCCATATTTTTGTACAGCATTGTTTTGAGCAGTAAGCAAAAAGCCGGTAAAAAAGAAAAGGAATACGGTGATTAAGATCCGTTTGTTGATGCGCCGATGCATTGATATATAATTTGTTTAAAATTAATGAAATATCAAATGCCCATGTCCGGCCTCTGGGCTATGTGAAAAAAATGTGATTAATAATATAGCAAACCCCTGACCGGTTTAATGATCAAAAACCGCCTGTAAGTATATTTGCGACACAAGCAACCGGAATGGTTGATCCGGAGATCAGCAACACCGCAAGGATATTAAGTTGAGGTGATCACCACTTTTTCCATGACATCTCCTCCCCTGATATCATCAATCACATCAAGCCCCTCAATGATCCTTCCAAAACAGGTATGAACCCCATCGAGGTGTTTGGTATTGTTCCGGCTGTGGCAGATGAAGAACTGTGATCCGCCCGTATTCAATCCACGGTGCGCCATCGACATTACACCGCGGTCGTGGTACTGTTTGGTACCCTTTAATTCACAGTTGATGGTATAACCCGGGCCTCCGCTGCCGGTACCGTTGGGGCATCCGCCCTGTATCATAAAATCAGGGATCACCCGGTGAAATGTAAGCCCGTTATAAAATCCTTCCCCGATCAATTTTTTAAAATTCGCTGTGGCAATAGGTGCATCATCATCATACAGTTCAAATTTCATAATGCCCTTGGTTGTTTGAATTTCACCCCTGGTTAATGTTACTTCACTCATGTTAAAAAAATTTTACCGGTTATATAGATTTTGCGAAAATACCATTTCCGTTCCATTCTAAATAATAGAATAACTTATATTGATAATTGTTATTTTAGTACCCGGCAACAACTGCCCGCCGTTCATTTTACATGACCAGAACCCCTTCGCACATCCTGCCTGTAATTGTGGCCGCACAATTTTTTTGTACCAGCCTGTGGTTTGCGGGCAATGCCATTTTACACGACCTGGTTTTGCATTTACAGATACCGGCAACGGAACTGGTACACATGACATCGGCTGTTCAGTTTGGTTTTATCACCGGAACGCTTGTTTATGCCATTTTACTGATCGCAGACCGCTTTTCGCCTTCTGCCGTATTTTTCTGGA
>CAZBIK010000066.1:0-13066 GCA_964491955.1 uncultured Ferruginibacter sp. | reverse complement strand
TCATTAAGTGTTACCACGGTCAGCACCTACCGGGCAAGGGTAATGGTAAAAATGAATTTAAAGTCCAATTCAGACCTCACCAGGTATGCCATTGAATATAAACTCATTTAAAGCCGGGTACCTGCTTTATGAAACCAATACCCGCGAAATGGTTGCTGCATGCTGAACCCGACAGGCAGGCCGGGTACCGCTTCTGGCCCACTGTTTTGTAGTGCTGATTCTACATCATTATTTATTATTTTCTACATTTTACCACGGTCAATATTTTATCTTACATGTACATTTAATGTATGCATGATACTGAATTTCCGAAGAAATCAATATTAATAATAGACAGTTCTTTATTAATCAGTAACCGCCTGGTCAGTTTACTGAAAGAGAAAATGCCGGCTAATGAAATGTATACAGCAACCGATAATAAAAAAGCGGTTACCCGGTTGCAACAGGTAAAAATAGATATCGTGATACTGGATATAAAACTGGCAGGTAAAAATGATTTTGAATTGATGAAATTTATAAAAGTAAATTATCCCGGGATCAAAGTGATCATACTCAGTAACCTGGTCAGTAAATACTACCAGCAACTGTGTAAATCACTGGGTGCATTCATGTTTATGGATAAATCGAAGGAATTTGACCTGGTGCCGGAAGTTATTTCCTCCATAAAATGATTTTCCGGTTGTTGTATAAATAAAAACACCCAAATAATTAATACTATGAATTAACCTTCCGTTTGTGTTAATGCACTTATAACTTGATGAAAAATCTAAAAACCAAACCAATTCATGTGAAGACTGTTCAGGCATGATTACATTAAACCGGTAAAGCCAGTAATTTTACATTGCTGGTTTTACGGTTTTTTCAGCTGTAAATCCTTTCCACTGCTGTTTTATACTTTTCCATGATCACCTTTCGTTTTAATTTAAGGGTAGGCGTAAGCTCACCGCTGTCAATGGTCCATTCATGCGGCAGCAGTTCAAATTTTTTGATCTGCTCAACCTGGTTAAAAAAAGTATTAAAAGAATCGATCAGTTCCCGGTACAGGTCCAGCACCTTTGGATTGTGAATGGCATCTTCCGCGGTTGTAAAAGGGATCCCTTTATGCAGCATCCATTCCTTTAAATTGATCAGGGAAGGAACGATCAATGCACCTACAAACTTTTGTTCGGCACCTACTACCATCATCTGTTCCACAAATGGCGATTCCTTCATTTTATTTTCAATGGGCTGCGGTGCCACGTATTTTCCGCCGCTTGTTTTAAACAGTTCTTTTTTCCGGTCGGTTATTTTTAAATATTTTCCCTCTTCAAAAATGCCGATATCGCCGGTATGCAGCCAGCCATCAATGATGGTTTCGGCGGTCAGGTCGGGCCTTTTATAATACCCCATCATCACACTGGGCCCTTTTACACAGATCTCACCATCGGCTTCCAGTTTTACCTCCTGCCCTTCAATCACCAAACCAACTGTGCCAAACTTTGTACCGCCTTTTTTGCGGCAGTTCACACTGATCACGGGGCTGTTCTCTGTAGGCCCGTATCCTTCATATATCGGGATCCCTGCTGCTGTAAAGATCCTGATCAGCCTGATCTGGCAGGCAGCGCCACCGGTTACGATCAGTTGAATATTACCCCCAAGGGCTTCGCGCCATTTGCTGAAGATCAGTTTATTGGCCAGTGCCAGTTGCATTTTATACCAAAGGCTTTGCGGTTTTATATTGTCATATTCATTTGCTAAAGCCACCGACCAGTAAAATAACTTTCTTTTTATGCCGGTCAGTTCAGCACCTTTTGCCATTATTTTTTCATAGGTCTTTTCAAGCAGCCGCGGCACGGTTGAAAACAGGGTTGGTTTAACTTCCTTTAAATTTTCTGCGATCGTGTCTAAACTTTCTGCATAATAGATGGATGCACCGCTGCTGATATAGATCAGTGAAACCATCCTTTCAAAAATATGGTTAAGGGGTAAAAAACTGAGTGCCCTTCCTTCCAGGTCATCGGTAAAAGGAAAACTGTTCTTTGAATTGATCACATTGGTTACAATGTTGCGGTGGCTGAGCATTACACCTTTTGGCGTGCCCGTGGTACCCGATGTATATATGATGGTGGCACAGTGGTCGGCTTTTATCGTTGATTTTACCGCTTCCATTTTTTCCAGGTCAGCCTCAGTGATCCCTGTTGTAAGTATTTTCCAGTTGATCACGCCCGGTAATTCATCAAAACTGTAAACATTGATCAGACTGGGAACCCTGCTCCTGATGATATTCACTTTGTCCAGGATATCCTGGCCGCTTATAAATACATGTTTAACAGTTGCATCATTAAAAATAAATTCAAGCTCATTTACATTGGTAGTTGGGTAAATGGGGCAAATGGCGGCTCCCACCTGCTGGCAGGCCATATCCAGCATCAGCCATTCGGGTCGGTTTTTCGAAATGAGGGCGATCTTATCCTGGCGTTCGATGGTCATATCATTACCGCTTACGCCCAGTTTAATTAAACCGGCACTTAATTTATTGATCGTGTCTTTCACTTCAGCAGTGCTGTATTTTTTCCACACACCATTTTCTTTTCCGCTGAACATATCGGGTTTGGGAAACCGGTTCAGCTGGTAGTCGATATAATCAAAGATCCTGGATTGTTCATTCATATGCAATCGTTTGTTTATTGCGCAGCTTTTTTAAAAAGTTACGTGAATAATAATAAAATTGAAACCTGCCCGGGTGGCTTTTTGGTTGCCGGAAATTTACGGGTTTTGATTCTTCAGTTTTTCATATTCCTTTTCCGTAAGGGTATCCTTATCTGTTTTATACGCCCTGATAAATTTCATGACCAGGCCAATACCTAAACCGAGCATAACCCATAAAGGCCACGGGGTACCGTGATTGAAACCGTTCCGGCCTGCCGTAAAATACCAGATGGCCCAGCAAATACAGGTGATCACCACAAACCCGATCAGGCTGTCCTGGAAATCAGCCCTTCGTTTGGCTATCTGCCATAATTTTTCATCGCGTTGCTCTTCCATAATAAATTGGTTTGAGCAACAAGTTAATAAAAAAAAGCCATTTCCATTTGCGTTTAAAAATGCACCGGACTATGGCATTGTTGCACCGGAAAAGTAAAGGTATGTATCGGTATCAATGGTAATATTGCCCGGCAGGCATTTTAAAGATCCTGTCCTGTAAAAAACGGGTTAAACCTGCGTGTTCCCTGCTGTGCGCATTGGTCCAGGCCTGGTAGGCAGGCAAATTTTGTGCGGTTGCAAAAACCCATTGGTTGTATGCTTCAAACAACCCTTCCTGGATATATTGCCGGTGCAGTTCAAATAATTTAAAGGGAAATTTTGCATGGTAACCGGCATCCCAGTCTAAAATAAACCGGGTCCTGATCATGGTCAGCGTTTCGGCATTGATGCCGGCTGATGCCAGTGCACTTTGTTTATTCATCGTTTTTAAAAAAGCAACGGCAAAAGCATTTTTGTCCTTATTGTTTTTTTCCAGGTCGGCATCAGCAAATAATTTTTTATAGCCCTCCAGTAAAATATTTTTGATCTCGGGCGTATAGGCGCTTTTAGGGTCAATGTTGATAAAGATCTCACCATACACCAGGCTCCAGACCTTATCCGTGGTGAAATAATAATATTTGCTGGCATTATAATAATTGCCGGCAAACCCTGGGTCATTTTCTATCCCTTTTTCCCATTGCTTTATGGCAGTGAAATCAGCTTTGGTCCACAATACTTTACCCAGTTCGTTGTACAGGGGCCCGCTGTTGGGTAATTTTTTGATCCCTTTGCGGTAAACTGTTTCTGCGGCAGCGGCTTCATCCATTGCCCAGTGAGCATCACCGGCTATCTGGAAACACTGGTCATCCACATCATTCCTGTTTAGCAATGGTTCCAGGACCTCCAGCGCCTTTTTATAATCTTTGGCATAATAATAATTCAACCCCAGGTCCTTGGCAAGTTCAAGGTTATTGGGTTCTGCGGCCAATGCCCTGTTGAGGATCAATATGGCATTGGCAAAATCTCCCTTGTGCATCAGGTTCCTGGCATTTTCGTGCAGTTGTTTTACATCCTGTGCAAACAATATGGTTTGACAACAAACCACAATAAGAATTAAAAATATTTTTTTCATTAACTTAAAGGTACAATCTAAACAGATATAAGTTTACAGGATTGAGTATTTAGTCCAGGTTTAGAACAAGTGTCAGGGTGAGCTTATCGTACCCGATATATTATGATAAACCCGCCTTCGACTCGCCTCTGCTTAGCCGCTACGGTCGCTTGCGCCATAGCTTCAGCGACGGGACACAGAGCAAGGCAAGCTCAGGGTGACAACCTTTTATTATTAGAATGATTAACAGTTGTTATTCCGATTCTGCATCGGCAATCAAATGGGTCAACAGCCCATCACGCAGCTTGGGTTCAAACCAGGTACTCTTGGGGGGCATCACATTCCCGCTGTCGGCAATATCAAATAACTGCTGAATGGTTACCGGGTGCAGGCTGAATGCCACGGCCATTTCACCGCTGTTCACCCTTTTTTCCAGTTCGCCAAGGCCACGGATGCCGCCGATAAAATCAATGCGTTTGTCGGTGCGCTGATCCTTAATATTCAAAACGGGGTCCAGTAAATTATTTTGCAGGATGGAAATATCCAGGATACCGATCGGGTCATTGCTGTATGTATTTTCTTTTGCAGTTAAACGGTACCATTGGTTTTTTAAATACATGCCCATTTGATGCAATTGTGCGGGAGAGAAAGCCTTGCCCGCTTCTTCAACGGTAAAATTTTCTTTAACAGCGGATAAAAATGATTCCTCACTCAACTCGTTCAGGTCTGTAACCACCCGGTTATAATCCATGATGTGCAACTGGTCGGAAGGGAATAAAGTGGTGAGGAAGATGCCGGCTCCTTCAGGCGCCCGGTTGCCCAATGCAGCCCTTACTTTGGCTGCAGAAGCGGCACGGTGGTGGCCATCAGCGATATAGGTACAGGGTACCTTTTCTTTAAAAAGCGTGGAGATCTTTTCAATAGTTTGATCATCATTCACGATCCAGATGGTATGCTGAACCTGGTCATCGGCAGTAAAATTATATACCGGGCTTTTTTCTTTCCAGGTATTGACCAGGGCATCGATCTCAGCAACGGTACGGTATGCTAAAAAAACATTTCCGGTTTGGGCACCGGTTGTTTTAATATGGTTGATCCGGTCCTGTTCCTTTTCGGGCCGGGTAAATTCATGTTTTTTCACAAGGCCGTTCTCATAATCATCAACCGAACTGCCGCAAACCAGGCCGGTCTGGCTTTTACCCTTCATCGTAAGTTCATAAATATAATAACAAGGTTTGCTTTCCCTGAACAGGATCTTACGGCTGATAAATGCATCGAGGTTTTCTTTTGCCTTGTCATATACCTGCTGTGCATGAATATCCGTACTCTCCGGCAGGTCGATCTCACTTTTGGTGATGTGTAAAAAACTTACATTGTTGCCTTCGGCTTCTGTTTTTGCTTCTTTGCTGTTGAGTACATCATAAGGTCGTGATGCCACCTGCTTTGCCAGTTCTGCTGCAGGCCTGAGAGCTTTAAAGGGTGAAATGGTTACCATGCTGCTGTTTGTGATTATTGTAAAGTTTATTAGTTAAGCTTTTTGAAGTGTAAAATCCCTGATGAGCTGAATTAAAACTTCTACACTGCTTTTTGGCAGTGCATTATATAAAGAAGCCCTGAAACCTCCCACCAGGCGATGGCCCTTGATGCCGACAATACCATGCTTTTGTACAAATTGTAAAAAGGGTTCTTCCAGTGCCGGGTCATTCATCACAAAACAAACGTTCATGTTGCTCCTGTCTTCCGGACTAACGGTACCGGTAAAAAGCGGACTTTCATCAATGGCTTTATAAAGCATTGCCGCTTTTTCGTTGTTGATCTTTTCAATGGCCGCAATGCCGCCCTGTGCTTTCAGCCATTGTAAGGTAAGCATACAAACATACACGGCAAAAACCGGGGGCGTGTTCAGCATGGAACCTTCTTTGATGTGGTTACGGTAGTCCATGATGGTGGGAATGCTGCGTTTTACCTTTCCTAAAATGTGTTTATTTACAACCACCAGGTTTACCCCGGCCGGGCCCATATTTTTCTGTGCACCTGCATACAACAGGTCAAAAGCATTGAAATCAATCACCCGGCTGAAGATATCGCTGCTCATATCAGCCACCAGGCTGTTGCTGGTTTTCGGTATCTTTTTCCATTGAGTTCCGTAAATGGTATTGTTGGTGGTCAGGTGCAGGTATTTAGCATCATTGGGTACTGCAAAATCCTTTGGTATGAAATTGTAATTGCTTTCCTTACTGCTGCAAACCACTTCAACCTTTCCAAATAATTTTGCTTCTTTTATGGCTTTGCTGCTCCAAACACCGGTATCCGTATAGGCGGCTGTTTCCTTATCATCCAGTAAATTCATGGGTACCTGCATGAACTGGGTGGATGCACCGCCATGCAGGAACAATACCTCATGGGCTTCATCCAGCTGCATCAGTTCTTTTACCAATGCCCTCGATTCATCCATCACTTCCTGGAACAGGGCAGTGCGGTGACCGATCTCCAAAATGGATAAACCGGTATTGTTATAATTGAGGATCGCCTGCGAAGCTGTTTCAAAAACGGTTTTGGGTAATATGGAGGGACCTGCATTAAAATTGTGAACGGATGCCATGCTGCTGATTTGAAATTTAATTTTCCGGATGCAAAAATACCCAAATCAAACCATTTGGCCTTTATTGTTCTTCCCGGCCGATCATTTTACCGCCTAAACTCCATTGTTTATTGAGTTCTTCAAATGCGGCGAGGTCCGTTTCTGAAAATGTGTGGTTAACCAGGTCCCTCAATACGGGCTGGCCTGCGTTTACCCAGGCCGTGTACCAGAACGAGGCAATGGCAAATATGGATTGGCGCATGCGGCGCTCCACCATCCCATTTAGTTTTTTATTGTAAGCCATGGTAAAGGCTGTTGAATACTGGCGGATGGTTTTTTGATTCCTTTCTTCAAAGGCATACTTTTTATCATCCGGAAAAGCCAGTGAAAGTTCCCGCTCTGCGCTTAAGACCGTATCGGCGGCCCGGGCACTTTCCAGAACCCGTTTCCAGATAAAATCACCCGGTTGCTGAATGAATGCGGCTTTTCCTATAAAAAAATCAAATTCCTTTTCGGCCAGCAGCTCGGGTACCCGGCTTTCCCAAAAACCATGAATACCCCGCTGGTTGGTATATTGCCCGTTGTGGTTGCTGCAGGCATGCAAGGGCACATGTGCATCGGCAATATAATGGCCGATCTCTGCACTGTATTTCATGATGAGGCTGTAATTTTTTGTTTTAAAGGCATTGGTTAAACGCTGCAGCATCGATTGAATATGCCAGGGAACGATGCCGTATTTTTTCAGGGAATCTTCCCCAAATCTGGCCACCGCATCATCCCATTTCCTCGGTACTGCCGGGTAGGGGTAGGTGCCGTAATGGTCCATATCAATATAGTGCCGCGGCCCTTCATCCTGAACGGCATACCTTCTTTTATCGGGGTCAACACTGTGTTCACTGAGAAAAGCAATATTGGGTTTGAACAAGACCAGCATTTCGGGCGGCAATAAAAATACGGCGTAGTAATTTATTTTCTGGTGGCCGTAAAACCCCCAGCCATAGGCGGGGAACCGGGCAATAAGCATCAGGCAGGCAAGCCCTGTAAAATAAAGTGCTCTTTTCATATGCGGGTATTGATCATTTTAAATGTACTTCAATTCCCCGGAAATTCAAAGCGCCCGCCGGCTAATTATTTACTTCGTCAATATCGGTAACGCCGCCGCTTACCGCAAACTTCATGGTCTGGGAAGCGCTGATGTTCTCGATCAGTTTTACCCGGTTCCTGGGAATTACATATACATTTCCGGCAACCGAATAAGCCATTGGGATGTACACGGTTACATAATCCTGGAAGCCAAATTCATGCATATCTTCCCGGGTGATGAATCCAAAACGCCACACATCATTATCGTCGATATTGGCCAGCACGTGCCGGGTAAATTTTTTATTGTCACCGGCAAAGGCTTCAAAAAAATCCCGGGTAGGCCCGTAAATGTGTTTGATGCCCGGTGTTTTTTCCAGCAGGTTATTAAAAAAACTCAGAAACCGGCTGGTAATAAAAAAGGAACTGAAATAGCCGATAATGATCAGCACGGCTATGATGACCACAAAACCGATCCCATAATTCTGTACCCTTACCTGTCCCTGGGCATCGGTATAGGTAAAAATGGGTAGCATGCTGTCAATGCCGGTCACCGCCCAATAAATAAAATAAGCAGTAATGGTTACCGGGCCCAGTATGAGTAGTCCCTGCAGGAAATACTGGAGTAGTTTTTTATAGTTGAATGTCTTTTTCATAATCATTTATTTATCTACTCAAATATACTTGATTTGAAAGGGATACCCGGCAGGGCCAGCCATCACCTTTTGTGTGCCCGGGATTAAAAAATTGTTATGAATGGTAAAAAAAAGTGATGGAAACTTTGGTTACATTAAAAGTTTCCTTAGTTTTGCACCCATTATGACAGAATCAGACAAAAAACAGCGGATCCGGAATGCGGCACATGACCTGGTGATGCAATACAGCATACGCAGCGTAAGTATGGATGATATTGCGGCCAACCTGGGCATGAGCAAAAAAACGATTTACCAGTACTTTAAGGATAAGGATGAACTGGTGGAAGCGGTGGTGGATGATGTGATCGATACCAACCAGTGCATTTGCAACACAGACCGGGAAAAGGCCGACAATGCCGTACACGAGATATTCCTGGTTATGGACATGATGGTGGAAATGTTTAAAACCATGAATCCCTCCATCCTGTTCGACATGCAGAAATACCACCAGGCCGCTTTTATGAAATTTCAAAAGCACCGCAATGAATACCTGTATAATGTATGCAGGCAAAACCTGGAACGCGGCATCCGGGAAGAATTGTTCAGGCCGGAGATCAATGTGGAGATCATGGCCAGGTACCGGGTAGAGACCATGCTGACTGCCTTTAACCCGGAGTTTCAGCGCTACCTGAAAAAGAGCCTGCTGGAGATCGAAGAGGAGATCATCATCCATTACCTGTTTGGCCTGGTAACCTTAAAAGGGTACAAACTGGTTTTAAAGTACATGGAACAAAAGAAAAAGAATGCTTAAAAAAATGAAACGTAGAAAAATAACCATGATGAGAAAAATAATGGGGATTATACCGGTCGTGTTTACACTGGTGATCATCAGTACCGCTGCAAAAGCACAAAAGGTACATGCATTTACGGTGCAGCAGGCCATTGATTATGCCAAACAAAATTCGGTACATGTAAAAAATGCATTGCTCGATATCCTGATCCAGAAGCAGGTAAACCGCGACGTTACCTCTATTGCATTGCCGCAGGTGAATGGCGCCATGTCGGTAACAAAAAATATCAATATACCGGTACAGGTGGTTCCTGATTTTATCAGCCCGGCCACTTACAAGGTGCTGGTCGACGAAGGGGTACGTGATGGCAACGGCCAGCCCATTAACTATCCCGCCGGTGGCTTTGGCAACCTGCCTTTTCAGTTTGGTACCCCCTGGAATGCCAATGCCGGTGTAACCCTGAGCCAGATCGTTTTCGACGGGCAGGTCTTTATTGCACTGAAAGCCCGGAACGGAACCATCAGCCTGCAGGAAAAAATTGCTTCGCTTACTGAAGAGAATATTAAAGCAAATGTGTACAAAGTATATTACCAGCTGGTGGCCGGTAAGATCCAGGTACAACTGCTGGATGCCAACATCAGCCGGCTGGATAAACTGAAACGGGATGTTCAGATAATGTATGACAATGGTTTTACTGAACGCGTGGATATTGATAAACTGGTGGTACAGCTGGCCAACCTCGAAACAGAAAAACTAAAAGCAAATAACCTGATCAGCAATGGGTACTCCGGACTTAAACTGCTGATGGGCATGCCAATTAAGGACAGCCTGGTACTGACCGATACCCTTGATGACAATACCATAAAAGAGGGTGTACTGGAAGCCACACAGTATAAATACAGCGACCGGAAGGATTTCCAGATATCAGAAATAACCAATGAACTCAACGGTTTAAATGTAAGAAGGTTTAAGTTAAGCCAGTTGCCATCGCTTGTATTGGTAGGTGGTTACAGCAAACAGGCACAGCGCTACGAATTTGATTTCTTTGGAAAAGGTGAATGGTTCACCAGTTCCTATCTCGGGCTGCAAATGCGTGTTCCCATATTCAATGGGTTTTCACTAAAGGCTAAGACCCAGCAGGCAAAGCTGCAGTTACAGAAAACACGTAACCAGACCGAAGCCCTGAAGATCGCTATCGATGGTGAAGTGGAAACGGCTAAGAATAATTTTATATCAGCCATTTCATCCATGGATTTTCAAAAAAAGAATATGGCGCTTGCTGAAAAAGTGTACGGCCAGACCAAAAAGAAATACGAGATCGGTACAGGCTCAGCCACGGAGATCAATACGGCACAACTTGATCTGAAGACGGCACAAACCAATTACATCACGGCTTTATTTGATGCCATCATTGCCAAAATTGATTTTTTAAAAGCCACCGGAAAATTATAATTAAACAGACCAACCATAAAAAGATGAAAAAAATAACACAGATCTCCATTGTCCTTTTCAGCGTCCTGCTGATCGCGTCATGCGGGGGAAGCAAAAAGGAAGGTGCGGCACTTATCAATGATAAAAAAGCAGCCCTGGAAAAATTAAAGGCCGACAAAAGCAAGACCGAGGCTGAAATTCAGAAATTACAGGCCGAGCTGGAAAAGCTTGACAGTAACTCGGCCAATTCGGCCAAGATCAAACTGGTAGGCGTAGCCGCTGTAACCGTACAGGACTTTAAGCATTATATCGACCTGCAGGGCCATGTTGATGCGGAAAATATCTCCTACATATCACCACGCGGTATGCCGGGACAGGTAAAAGGGCTATTTGTGCAACAGGGCCAGTATGTAAAGAAGGGCCAGCTGTTGTTGAAACTGGATGCTGCCATTTACCAGCAACAGGTAACAGCAGCCAGGCAACAGCTTGAAGGCATTAAAACACAGCTCGGCTTTGCAAAAAACCTGTACCAGCGCCAGAAAAATTTATGGGACCAGGGTATTGGTACCGAAGTACAGTTGATAACGGCAAAAACAAATGTAGAGGGACTCCAGAATCAACTACAGGCTGCAAATGAGCAGGTGAATGTTGCCATTGAACAAATGAAAACAACCAATGTGTACAGCGATGTAAATGGCGTTGCTGATATAGTTGCGATCAGGGTGGGTGAAACTTTCCAGGGAATGACAGCCGCCGGGCCACAGATCAAAATTGTAAATACCAGCAATTTAAAAGTGGTTACCAATATTCCTGAAAATTATTTAACAAAGATACAAAAGGGTTCTGTTGTGGAAATAAGTATCCCGGATGCCAATAAAAAACTGACCTCAAGCATATCACTGATCAGCCAGTCGATAGACCCTAAATCGAGGGGATTCATTGCAGAAGCAAAAGTGCCGGTGGATCCCGCTTTAAAACCAAACCAGTCTGCCATTATGCGTATACTCGATTATGCTGCACCCAATGCAGTGGTGATACCGGTGAACACGGTGCAAAGTGATGAGACCAGCAAGTATGTGTATGTGCTCAGCAAAATCAGCAATGGAAAAATGGTTGCTAAAAAAATAACTGTGGTCGTTGGCGAAGTGTATGGTAATGATGTAGAAATTAAGGCTGGGTTAAAAGCAGGCGATCAGTTAATAACCGAGGGTTACCAGAATATTTATGACGGGCAATTGATCAGTACAGAGATAAGGTAACCTCATCCCAAGAGCTATTGCTCGTTCCTTTACAAGGAACTCCAATGGAGAGGTATCTGGAATTTATATGCGAATTTCTAATGCTAATAATGAATAACTAATGATAAAGTTATTACAAAAGCTAAATTAAAAACAACCGCCGGACCTCCCTCTCTCCTGAGCATGTCGAAGGATGGAGAGGGAATGAGGGTGAGGTCAAAATAAATCATATGAATTTTAAAGAAGGAATAGGTAAAAAATTTAAAGAGTTTGGCCTTACAAGCTGGTCAATCAATAACCGTACGGCTGTATATATAATAGCCATTATTGTTACGGTGATGGGGTTGAATACATTCAACAGCCTGCCCAAAGAGCAGTTCCCGGATATTGTGGTACCCACCATCAGCGTATCAACCATATATGTAGGTAACTCGCCAAAAGATATTGAGAACCTGGTTACCAGGCCCATTGAAAAACAATTAAAGGGGATCAGCGGGGCCAAGGTTAAAAAGATCACCAGTACATCACAAACCGATTTCAGTTTGATCGTGGTGGAGTTTGATACCGATGTAAAAACAGACCTGGCCAAGCAAAAAGTGAAGGACGCGATCGATAAAGCGAAAACCGACCTGCCAAACGATCTTACCTCACAACCCGATGCACAGGAATTTGCATTCAGTGAAATGCCCATCATGTATGTTAATGTGAGTGGCGATTATGATGGGATCAAACTGAAAGAATTTGCCGATAAGTTACAGGACAGGTTTGAAGAACTCCCTGAGATCACCCGTGCAGAAATAATCGGGGCACCCGAAAGAGAGATACAGGTAAATGTTGATCCGTACAAAATGCAGGCTGCCCGTATAAGTTTTATGGATATTGAAAATGCCATCAGCCGCGAGAATATGGATATTACCGGTGGCCTTTTGGAGGTGGGCAATATGCGGCGCACGGTAAAAGTTAAAGGGCAATTCACCAGCGCTCTTAATTTGCAGGATATCATTGTCAGGAGCAGTGCCCAGGGTGCAACTGTTTATTTGAAGGATATAGCCGAGTTAAAAGATACCATTAAGGAAAAGGAAAGTTATGCCAGGCTTGACGGCAAGAATGTAATTACCATCAACATTGTTAAACGTGCCGGGGAAAACCTCATCAGTGCTGCAGGAAAGATAAAAGACATTGTACAGAAAATGCAG
>CAZBIK010000065.1:781-13068 GCA_964491955.1 uncultured Ferruginibacter sp. | reverse complement strand
AGGATACGATTCTGGCAGTTACAGAAACGGGTGAGATCATAGTAGAAGTAAACGGAGACCATACAACGGATGATGAAAATAAGGGTTGATTACCTTTCGCAGCATTTTACACCGGGGCATGATCATTTCATGCCTTTTGTTTTATATACAGTTAACCAATCTTTTATATAACAGGATATTAAATTTAAAAAAGGATGAACCATTCAATGCTATTTACAAATTATAAACTGGCCAGGATCTTTTTCATCAGTTTAATATGCATATCCTGTTCAACAACAAAAAACAATACTTCCATGAGCAAAGAACCCGGGAACTCCCCGCTGGGGGGTTGGGAGGCTTTCGATAAACAGGGCCACCGCGGCTGCCGTGGATTAATGCCCGAAAATACCATACCTGCCATGATCAACGCCATAGGCCTGGGTGTTACCACGCTGGAAATGGATATTTGCATCAGCAAAGACAAAAAAGTATTCCTTTCGCATGAACCATTCTTTAATCATGAAATAACGACAAGGCCCGGTGGAGGATTCATTGATGAAAAAGATCAGCGCAGCCTGAATCTATACAACATGGATTATGCCGACATCATTACCTATGATGTGGGCATGAAACCCCATCCGCGTTTCCCGGACCAGCAAAAAATGAAAGTGGTGAAACCACTGCTGGCCGATGTATTCAAAGCGGTTAAGGAATACATGATGACTGCCAGGCGGCCTTATCCTTTTTTTAATATTGAGACCAAAAGTTTACCGGTAACTGATAATGTATTTCATCCTGCCCCTGCTGAGTTTATAGAACTGCTGATGAAAGAGATCAAAGAGAACCAAATGGAAGAACAGGTGATCATCCAGTCATTTGATATGCGCACCTTACAATACCTGCACAAAAATTACCCAACTATTAAAACAGCCCTGCTCATTGAGGCGCATAACAACAGCAGTTTCCGTAAACAAATAAAAGACCTGGGCTTTACCCCAACCGTTTACAGCCCGGAAGCAGCATTGGTCATACCAAACCTGGTAAAGGATTGCCATGATCTGAACATGAAGATCATTCCCTGGACCGTGAATGATAAAAGTAAAATAGGCGCATTAAAAAAGATGGGGGTTGACGGGATCATAACGGATTATCCCGATCTATTCAATGAGTAGTTATTATATTCAGCCAGTCATGCGCATTATTATACAATAATTTATCTGAAAGTTGTTTCGTGAAATTCATCCCTTCGATCAGTTTACCGGGATGATGTTCGCCTAACGGAAAAGGATAATCACTTCCCAGGCAGATCGTATCCTCCCCCATCACATCAATGATGTATTTCAATGCCTTTTCATCATGTACCAGGCTATCGATCCAGAATTTGCCGATATGATCCCTGGGGTTTACGGGGTTATCAATGGCCACCAGGTCGGGCCTCACATTAAACCCGTGTTCGATCCTGCCAATGGTCAACGGAAACGAACCACCTCCATGTGCAAAAGCCACCCTCAGTTTCGGGAATTTTTCAAATACCCCGCCAAAGATCATCGAGCAGATGGCACGGGATGTTTCGCCCGGCATCCCCACCAGCCAGGGCAGCCAGTATTTCTGCATCTGCTGCTCACCCATCATTTCCCAGGGATGTACAAACAGGGCGCAGCCAAGCTTTTCAGCCGCTTCATAAAAAGGAAAGAATGACGGGTCGCTTAAATTGATACCATTGATGTTGCTGCCGATCTCAAGACCCGGCATATTCAGATCCTCAACACAACGTTCCATTTCTTTGATGGCGAGATCAATATCCTGCATTGGAAGAGTACCTAAACCAATAAATCGTTTTTGGTTTTTTAAAACCGTATCCGTGATATGGTCATTAAAAAAGCGTGATGTTTCATAACCGTCTTTTGCCTTTGCCCAATAGTTAAATAAAACAGGGATGGTAGAGAGAACCTGTATTGTAACTTCGGTCTCATCCATTTCCTTTAACCGGGTGCCTGCATCAAAACAATTGTCATCCACCTCGCGGAAGACCTTATCCCCCTTCATCATGCAGGCCTTGCAATTGCGGTGTTCCAGGTGTATAAATTCACCATAGCCGAATTTATGCACCCAGTTGGGCATGATAGCGGGCATGATGTGGGTGTGGATGTCTATTTTCATTGAACTTGTGCTTGATGCTTGATGCTGGATACTGGATGCTGGATGCTGGATAAGTAGCAACTTTTCGTAGAACAGATCAGGTATCTGGTATCCGGTATCATTTTTTCTATCCCTTCTTTACCGGCGGAGCCATCACCGAACCGCATTTACTGCAGGTACGCTTATGTTCATCTGCATAAAACCCTTCCATGACGGGGGGAAGCTGCGTTACAATATCATTGATCACTTTATACTCTTCATACAGTTTATTGCCGCAATTTTCGCAGTACCACAGAAAACCGTCCTCTTCGGTTTCCCTAACCTTTTCAATCACCAGGCCTACCGTGCCGGGGCCACGCTGCGGTGAATGGGGTGTTCGGGGTGGCAGCAGGAAAATATCCCCTTCATTGATCGGTATATCCCGGGGTGCGCCATTCTCTATGATCTTTAAAACAATATCCCCTTCCACCTGGTAATACAATTCCTCTGTCTCATTAAAATGATAATCTTTCCGGGAGTTGGGGCCGCCTACCACCATCACAATGAAATTTTCCGCATCCTTATAAATGCATTGGTTGCCTACCGGGGGTTTCAGCAGGCTGCGGTTATCTTCGATCCATTTTTTTAAATTAAAAGGGGCTGCTATTGACATGATCTGAATTTTAGAATGGTTAAATTACAGCAATTTTCCGGGAATGAGAATTACGGGGAAGAATTTTAATTTGAATTACCTTTAAGTATGCAACTGGATATTCCATATCACCTGGAAAATTTTATCGGCGGAAATTTTATCGGACCGCTCAGCGGTAATTTTATTGACAATGTAAACCCGGCTACCGGTGAAGTTTACGGCCAGATCCCCGACAGCAATGCAAAAGACATCGACATTGCCGTGAAAGCCGCCAAAAAAGCATTACCGGCATGGAGCGTTTTACCGGTTGAAAAAAGATTCATCATCCTCAATAAAATTGCGGAACTCATTGATGAAAACCTCGAAGCGCTTGCACTGGCAGAGACCAACGATAACGGCAAACCATTGTGGTTAAGCAAAGTGGTGGATATCCCAAGGGCCTCATCCAATTTCAGGTTTTTTGCAACCGGCATCATGCATTTTGCAAACGAGAGTCATCAAATGGAAGACAAAGCGGTGAATTATACCCTGCGGCAACCCATCGGAATTGTGGGCTGTATCTCTCCCTGGAACCTGCCTTTGTATTTATTCACCTGGAAAATTGCACCGGCATTGGCAGCCGGTAACTGCGTCATTGCAAAGCCATCAGAAGTTACCCCTGTTACCGCATTTCTGCTGGGAAAGATATGCAGGGAAGCCGGTCTGCCGGATGGCGTACTGAATATTGTACATGGCGTGGGACAACATTGCGGCGAAGCCATTGTAAAGCATCCCGACATAAAAGCCATTTCCTTTACAGGCAGTACAAAAGCAGGTGAACGAATAGCCGGCATTGCAGCTCCCATGTTTAAAAAATTATCCCTTGAACTGGGAGGTAAGAACCCCAACATCATTTTTAATGATTGCAACTGGGAAAAAATGCTCACAGAAACAATAAGGTCTTCTTTCGGCAACCAGGGACAAATATGTTTATGCGGCAGCAGGATACTGCTGGAAAGGCCGGCGTATGAAAATTTTAAAAAATATTTTGTGCCCCTTGCAAAAAAACTTGCCGTTGGCGACCCGCTTGAGGAAACCTCGAAACAGGGTGCCATTGTAAGTAAATTACATTTTGAAAAAATAATGAATTGCATTGCTGTTGCCAAAGATGAAGGCGGAACAGTTTTATGTGGCGGGCATGCGGTTCAGTTAACCGGCAGGTGTGCAGGCGGCTATTTTGTAGAGCCCACCATCATTGAAGGCCTGGATCAAAACTGCAAAACCAACCAGGAGGAAATTTTTGGCCCGGTGGTTACCATACAGCCTTTTGATACAGAAGAAGAGGCGTTAGCGCTTGCCAATGCAACACATTATGGCCTGGCTGCAGTTATCTGGACACAGGACATCAGCAAAGCAAACCGTATGGCAGCAAAGATTGAAAGTGGTATTGTTTGGGTGAACTGCTGGCTTCTTAGGGACCTGCGTACACCATTTGGCGGTATGAAGAACAGCGGCGTAGGAAGAGAAGGCGGATGGGAAGCTTTGCGTTTTTTTACAGAGGCGAAAAATGTTTGCATTCAATATTAGATAAGGGTTAAAAATGAATGAAATTATAAATACAAATTCAGCAGCAAAACCACTGGGCGCTTACCCGCATGCAAGACGTGTGGGTAATTTATTGTTCCTCTCCGGCATCGGCAGCCGCAAAGCAACAGACAATTCCATACCGGGGCTTGAACAGGATGCAAACGGGAATATTGTTACCTATGATATTGAGGCCGAATGCCGACAATGCTTCGCCAATGTAAAAGCCGTGCTGGAAGCCGCCGGCAGCAGCTGGGATAAGATCGTGGATGTAACGGTATTCCTTACAAACATGAAAATGGATTTTCCTGTTTATAATAAAGTGTATGCTGAATATTTTACTGCAGTGCAGGCCTGCCGCACAACAGTGGAAGTAAAAAGTTTACCAACACCTATAGCCATTGAATTAAAAGTGATCGCCACGATCGATTAAATACAACACGGATGATATTTGAGAATAGTTTAGCTTTTGCAAAACAACTGGATGAAAAGGATGCTTTGAAAAATTTCAGGGATAAATTTTACATCCCCATCATCAACGGCAATGAATGCATCTACTTTACCGGAAACTCCCTTGGGCTGCAACCCAAAACCACCCAGGATTATGTGCTGAACGAACTGGAAGACTGGGCCAGCTTTGGCGTGGAAGGACATTTTCATGCCAGGCAACCCTGGTTCAGCTACCATGAGTTGTTTCCACATCTCCTCACAAAGATCGTTGGCGCATTACCTGAAGAGGTAGTGGTGATGAACCAGCTTACCGTGAACCTGCATTTGCTGATGGCCAGTTTTTATCAACCCACCAAAGAACGTTACAGGATCATCTGTGAAGCAAAAGCATTTCCTTCTGACCAGTATGCTTTTGAATCGCAGGCAAAATTTCATGGACTCGACCCGGACCAGGTAATTACAGAAGTTTCACCACGGGATGGTGAGCATGTGATCCGGACGGAAGATATCCTGGCTGCCATCAAACAACATGCCGATGAAACTGCACTGGTTATTTTTAGCGGTGTTAACTATTACAATGGCCAGGTTTTTGACATGCAGGCGATCACCGAAGCGGCACATGAAGCCGGTGCCTATTGCGGGTTTGACCTGGCACATGCTGCAGGTAATATTGAACTGCATTTACATGACTGGGATGTAGATTTTGCCTGTTGGTGCAGTTATAAATATTTAAACAGCGGGCCCGGCGGGGTTGCAGGAGCATTCATCCATAAAAAACATACGGGCAATACAGCATTACCAAGACTTGCAGGTTGGTGGGGACATGATAAAGAAACCCGTTTTAAAATGGAAAAAGGTTTTAAACCCATTGCTACAGCCGAAGGATGGCAATTGAGCAATGCGCCTGTTTTAAGCATGGCCGCCCATAAAGCTTCGCTGGATATATTTGAAGAAGCCGGTATTGAAAACCTCGTCGCCAAAGGAAAAATGCTGAGCGATTATTTATTTTTTATAATAGAAGAGATCAATGCCGGTTCTGCAGAAAAAAAGATCGCGGTCATTACCCCCAAAGAAAATAAAGGTTGCCAGGTGTCCATGCTGATGCTTGAAAAAGGAAAGGAAGTTTTTGATGCATTAAAACAAAACGGTGTATTGGCCGACTGGCGTGAACCGAATGTGATCAGGGTTGCACCGGTACCATTGTACAATACATTTGAAGATATTTGGAAGTTTGGAGAAATTGTAAAACAGATCTTAAATAAACAGTAATGGGAAAAAAGCAGACAATAATTATCGGGGCCGGGCTGGTTGGTTCATTGCTGTCCATCTATTTATCCAAACGCGGGTATACAGTAAAAATATTTGAACGGCGTTCAGATATGCGTAAAACAGATATGGTTGCCGGGCGTTCCATCAACCTGGCGCTCAGTGACCGGGGTATCAAAGCATTGGAAGAAGTTGGGCTGATGGATGATATCCGGAAGATATGCATTCCCATGCACGGCAGGTTTATGCACAATGCAGATGGCACAACAGCGTATCAACCGTATGGAAAAGAAGGGCAGTTCATTAATTCAGTTTCACGCGGCGAATTGAATTGTAAGCTGATGGACCTTGCCGAACAGCATGGCGTTGAAATACATTTCAATCAAAAATGTGAACACATTGACTGGAATAAAAATGAGATCCTGCTCCAGGATGCTATAAACTTTAATCCTTCAACTTTAAACTTTCAACTTTTATTCGGCAGCGATGGCGCTTATTCTGCTGCCAGGCTTACGCACCAGCTGCAACATGACCGTTTCCAGTACAGCCAGTATTTCATCGACTTTGGTTATAAAGAACTGAACATACCTGCCGGGGAGAACGGTACATTTTTACTGGAAAAACATGCATTACACATCTGGCCAAGGGGTAATTACATGATGATCGCCCTGCCCAATATGGATGGCAGTTTTACCTGCACGCTTTTCTTTCCGTTTGATGGCGAAGTTTCCTTTGCCTCACTGGATACAAAAGAAAAAGTAAAAACATTTTTTGAAAAGACTTTTTCAGATGCATTGCCTTTGATGCCAACACTGGAATCAGATTTTTTCAATAACCCCACATCTTCCCTGGTAACCGTAAAATGTTATCCCTGGATACGGATAGAGAAATTTGCACTGATCGGTGATGCCGCACATGCCATGGTTCCGTTCTTCGGGCAGGGCATGAACTGTGGCTTTGAGGATTGCGCTGTTTTAAACAGCCTCATCAGTAAACATGAAGAGGACTGGACAAAGATCCTTGCCGAATACCAGCAGTTAAGAAAGCCCGACGGCGATGCCATCTGCGACCTGGCGCTGAATAATTTTGTGGAAATGCGGGACAAGGTTGCCGATCCCCGTTTTTTACTGCAGAAAAAAATTGAAGCGGCATTCAGCAAAAAATATCCCGATAAATGGATCCCGGCTTATGCTCAGGTAACTTTCAGTCCGCACATCAGGTATAGTGAAGCATTGATAAATGGTCAAAAACAGGAAGCGATCATGCAGCAGGTCATGGCTTTACCGGGCATTGGGAACAGGTGGCAGGACCAGGAAATTGAACAAATGATTCTTGAAAAGATCAAATAATAAATATGTACAGGTTTGACCATTACACAGAAAAGGACCGGGAAAAGGTAATTGATTTTATGAAGGAAAATTTATTCGCTTTAATTACCGGAATTGGTGAAAATTATCCGGTGGCAACGCAGATCCCGTTAGCCATAAAAGTAATGGATGGTAAGATATTCCTCGAAGGGCATATGATGAGAAAGACCGATCATCACCTGGCTTTTGAAAAGAACAATAATGTATTGGTACTATTCACCGGTCCACATTGTTTTGTGAATGCAAACTGGTATACAGAGCCCGGCGTTGGATCCACCTGGAATTATATGACCGTGCATGCAAAAGGAAAGATGAGCTTTTTTGATGAAGAAGGTACACGCAATGCGGTGAAGGCCCTTAGTGATAAATATGCAGGAATTTCAACACAGGCATCTTATGACAACCTGCCAAAAGACTATATTGACCATATGGTAAAAGCCATTGTGGGTTTTTCCATTGAAATAGAAAAGCTTGACAATGTTTTTAAGCTAAGCCAGAACAGGGATGAAGCATCTCAAAGGAATATCATTGAACAGTTGATGCAACGGGGCGATGAGCATTCAAGGAAGATAGCAAAAGAAATGATTAACCGGTTAGACTGATAAAAGTGATTTAATTTTGCCGCATGACCAGGAAACAACTTATTCAGCAGATACAGTTAAAGAGATCATACCTCTGCGTAGGATTAGATACCGATATCAATAAGATACCCGTTTATTTACAATCGCATCCGGATGCCGTTTTTGAATTCAACAAACAGATCATTGATGCCACGCAGGACCTGTGTGTGGCATATAAGATCAATACCGCTTTTTACGAAGCCATGGGAAAAAAGGGTTGGGAAGCCATGGAAAAAACAGTGAATTATATTCCCAGGGACCAATTCATCATTGCCGATGCCAAGCGTGGCGATATTGGCAATACATCCTCACAATACGCCAAAGCATTTTTTGAAACACTGAACTTTGATGCCATAACCGTTGCCCCTTATATGGGGGAAGACAGTATAAAGCCATTCCTGGAATTTGAGAACAAATGGGCCATCGTTTTAGGTTTAACCAGTAATGCCGGCAGTAAAGATTTTGAACAGTTGAGATTGGTACGAGAAGACACGAACCAGGGCAGTGACAACAATCCCGGCAGTGAATTTTTATTTGAGGCCGTTTTAAAAAAAGTAAGCGGTTGGGGAAATACCAATAACCTGATGTTTGTGATCGGTGCAACAAAGGCCAGTGACCTTGCAGATATCCGGAAAATAATTCCCGCCCATTTTTTACTGGTACCGGGCGTGGGATTCCAGGGGGGCAGTTTGAAAGAAGTGAGTAAATATGGATTGAATGATGACTGCGGCCTGTTGGTAAATGTAAGCCGTGCCATTATCTATGCCAGCGAAGAAGAAGATTTTGCAGCCGAAGCCAGGGCCATTGCCCATCAATATCAATCAGAAATGTCGACCTATCTTAAAATATAAAAACGGCTTTTATGCAACGCAGAAAATTTCTCCAAAACATTTCACTGATATCTGCTGCTGCAACTTTACCTAAACTAACCAACGCCGAACCCCCTAAAAAGAAAAGGTCTTTTACAGCAGCCTTCATCACCGATATACATATAAAACCACTTGATGTTGCAGAAGCAGGTATGAAAAAAGTCCTCCAACACATCAACCAATTAAAACAACAACCCGATTTTATCATTAATGGCGGCGACAGTATCATGGATGCTCTGGCTGCCAATAAAGAAAATACCCGCACACAATGGGAACTGTTCAATAAAATAATGCAGGCCGAAAACAAATTGCCGGTTAAGCATTGTCTTGGCAATCATGATATCTGGGGCTGGCAGCTGAAAGAAGATGTTAAAACAGATGCTTTGTATGGTAAAGCCTGGTGGCTTCAACAGACTGGTTATAGCAAAACACATTACAGCTTTACCCATAACAACTGGCATTTTATTTTTTTAGACAGTGTGCAGGAAAACAATGGCGGCTATATTGCCTTGCTGGATGATGTGCAGTTTAACTGGCTGGAAAAAGAGCTGGAAGCAAATAAGCAAAAATTCATCTGTATTGTTTCCCATATCCCCATCATTTCTTTTTGCCCTGCTATGTTTTACAAAGATATGCTGCCCAATGGCGACTGGAAACTTTCCAGGGCATTGCTGCATACCGATGCAAGAAAGATAAAAGACCTTTTTAAAAAACATCCCAATATTAAAACCTGCCTGAGCGGCCATATCCATTTACAGGATGAAGTAAATTACCTGGACATAAAATATTATTGCAATGGCGCTGTCAGTGGCAACTGGTGGAAAGGTGCTTTCCACGATTTTGCACCCGCCTACGCACTGTTCGATTTTTACAATGACGGAACTGTAGAAAGAAAAATGGTAGAATATTGATTTGCTACACTCTCCTGTTAATTTTACCGGATGCAATAACGGCATCAATGATCAGTTTTATTTCATCAGGCCTGCCGGTGCCGATCAATAAAAGTTTACCATCATTAAACTCCAGTTGTAAACCTTTATTTGATGATGATGAAGTGTTGATGGCTTTCCCGGACTTACCGCCACCTGTTCTTATCCCCCATCCTCCATATTCAAAAAAAGAATTGTATTCCCGGATATAAACATCATTCAACTCATGCCATTCAATATATGTTTCTTTAAACTGGAAAGGGTAAAAACGGTACCGGATGCCGTTACCGTTGATGCGTGTTTTTAATTTGATGGAAATCAGGAAAAGTAAAAAAAGTAAAAAGAATGATCCAATGAGGATCAGGACCAGGTCAGGTGCGGGTTTTGTGCCGAAAGGTTTTCCCAAAATAACCTGCTGCACAAAAGCATAAACAAAAAGTATATTCAGTACTGCTACAGCGATCCAGGCCCACCATATTTTAAAACGCTGTATTTCCGTAAAATCGATCGGGTTCATCTTATAATTGTTTCAAAACGGCATCAGCGAGTTTAACGGCCCATTTTTTATATTCCAGGCCCGAAGGATGCAAACCATCCTGCGCTAAAAATTCCGGCTTATGGCCATCTTCCCTTTGTGATTCAGTTATGTTTATGAAATTGGCCAGGAACTGTTTTGCCGATGATTCACAGATATAATTGCAGGCATCAATTTCTTCGGCAACTTTTTGACTGTCTGTTTCCTTTCCGTTGGTCTTTAGTGCTTTTGCGAATGGAGTAATTCCCCAATCGGGAATACTCAACACAAAAACCCGGTAAGGTTTATTGCCTGCAAGATCGATAGCCCGCTGCAGCAACTGTTCAAACTCAATTTTAAATTCAGTTGCACTGCGGCCGCGGTATTGATTATTGACACCTATCAGGAGTGAAACAATATCATAGGTTCCGAGCAATACCGTATTTTCTATGGCTTCGTTTAACTCATCGGTTGTCCAGCCGGTTTTTGCAATGATCTCCGGTGCGTAAAAACCAAATCCGTCTTTGCGCAAAAGCTGTACGGTTTGGTTGGGAAAGTTGTCGGCAAAAGCTACCTGCTCGCCAATAGAATAGCTGTCGCCCAGGGCTAAATAAGAATATGTTATCATGGCTTTACTTAAATACTGAATAAAGTTAATAAAGTAAAGCCGGCTCAACAAATGTTAAAATTTCCTTACTATTTGTAAGATTATTTTGTCATAATGTAAGATTTATTTTACATTTGCTAAAACTTTAAATTATGCAACAACAACTCCTTTTACCATCCAGGTTTAAAACCGTTGGTTGGTTTATCCTGGTTCCTGCTGCCATTGCAGGCATCATCCTCAGTATAACCGGTTTTGAGGCCGAATGGCTCAATACAACCGTATTTGCTTTTTTCAACGATGAGGTCTTTGGAAAAAAGCAATACTTCAGTTTTATTGAAACCAATGTCACCAATACATTCATTGCGGTATTGTTTATCATTGGTGCCATGCTGGTCAGTTTTTCAAAAGAAAAAAATGAAGATGAATTCATTGCCAACATCCGTTTGTCATCACTGCTATGGGCCGTATGTGTAAGTTATGTGCTGCTGCTGCTGGCCTTTATCTTTGTTTATGGCACAGCTTTTTTAAACGTGATGATCTACAACATGTTTACTGTGCTGATCATTTTCATTATACGGTTCAATTACCTGATGTACAAAAATGCTAAAACTGCAACCGATGAAAAATAATATCAAAGTACAAAGAGCCATAAAGGGATTAACGCAGGAAGAACTGGCCAATATAGTATCGGTGAGCAGGCAAACCATCAATGCCATGGAAGCCAATAAATATGTTCCCTCTACCCTTCTGGCGCTGAAAATAGCCCGCGAATTCGGCAAACCGGTTGAAGATATTTTCATACTGGAACCAACAGACTGAATCCCGGACAAACTGCCCAGCTCATGGCTGCCACACTATCCTTTGCAAAAAAAGGCCTGCGAACAGATCACAGGCCTTTTATGATTCATGGCTATACTTATTCTAGGAGGTCTTGCCCTTGTTCTTCGATTTGTATTTAATATCTTCCGGCCGGGGCTCTCCAAGGATCACATTACCAAAACTGGTATTCACATTGATCCGGGTATTGCCGCTTCCCGACCTGCCGTTATACTGGTAATCAAACTTCGGGCCCTTGTCGGGTTTTTCATTATCATCCCCGTCGAATTTTACATCGGTACGGTTCTTAAAACTGCCAAAACTGGTATTGATGGTATAGGACGCAGACATATCACCCGCCGGTTTTAAATTTACAGTGGAGTAAGAAGCTTTTATGTCCAGGCCGGAAAGCCTGTTGTCCAGGTCCATTTTTATCACGGTACTGAATTCCGCATTCAGTTTAATGGTACCCGTTAGTTTTCCCAATGTGGCATTCGAATATTTGATCACCAGGTTACCGTTATTGACACTGCCAAA
>CAZBIK010000065.1:0-771 GCA_964491955.1 uncultured Ferruginibacter sp. | reverse complement strand
TTTACCAAATTCTACCTGTACATTCTTTACATTCGCCAGGTTGCCGGCTGTTAATGATCCAAACGAGATCACCAGGTCCACTTCGCCCGTATGGTCGGGGATGGTGGTGGCGCCAAATTCGTTCTTTACCTGCAAAGGGTTAGCTGCCGGCATGGAGACCGTATAATTGATCGTCATCCTGGTTTTATCTCCCTTTGAATTATTCATATCCTTTATTGCTGTTTTAAAGGAGATCTCTTTACCGTTCTTTTCATCCGATACTGAAATACGGTCGATCAGTTTCTGTGCAAGCGCATCCGTATTGGCGGATACTTCAATCTGCACATCCACTTTGATCTCGTTCTTATTCCAGGTATTCACTACAACTTTACCAAAAGAATTCGAAATATTCAGCCTGTCTGATGCGGTAACATTGTAGGTCCGGTTTACGGATTTGCTTTTTTCAAATCCATACTTTTTGTTGTCATCGTTCTTGGTCTCATTGTCATTTTGTGCAAATGCATTCACCTGCAGCAGCAGCAAAAAAGACAATACTGTTTTAAATGGCCTGATCAGTTTTTTCATGGTTATACTTTTTTGATTGTTTAATCTGGTTAATGATGTTTAATTGCTGATTCAATACATTCAGCTGCAGCTGCAGGTTTTGAATCATGGCTTCCAGCAGCATTTCCCGGTTGGGCGTACTGCCGAGCTGGTTTTTAAGGTTATGGTATGAACTGTCCAGTGGGTTAAAGCCGGAGGCGAACTGCCGGTAAAGTCCGGCGAGCTACC
>CAZBIK010000064.1:12504-13195 GCA_964491955.1 uncultured Ferruginibacter sp. | reverse complement strand
ATTTTAAAAACCAACACAGCGTGTGGCGGAATAGCTCCACCGGCAGCACCGCCGCCGCCATAGGCCAGTTCACTCGGAATATATACTTTCCAGATATCCCCTTTTCTCATCAGCTGCAGGATCTCGATCCAGCCTTTAATAACACCCATGACCGGGAAGGCAGCCGGTTCACCCCTTTTAAACGAATTGTCAAATTCAGTGCCGTCGATCAGCGTACCGATATAATTTACCACAACAGTATCCACTGCTTTGGGCATCGGGGAATTGGCATCTCCGTTTTGTACCACTTCATATTGCAACCCGCTGGGCAGTGTGATCACTTCTTTGCGTTTTTTATTGGCTTCCAGGAATTCCAGGCCTTTTCCTTTCTCGGCGAGGCTTTTTTCAGCCGCAAAAATATCAAGCTGCCTTTGCATACTTGAATTGATCAGTTCCGCCGTTAACAGGGCCTTATTCTTTTTAAACACATCTTCCACACCCTTATTCATCATCGCTGTATTCAACTGGGTTATACCCTGTGCCTGCATGTTGGTAGCTACGTTATAACCGGCTGCATAACTGAAACTGTCGATCAGGTTCTTAAACTGAACGGCTTCAACCTTTGAGGCTGTTTTTACAGGCGTTTTAGCAGCAGGCTTTGTGGCTGCCTTTGGATTGTTTTGGGCAAATAAAGAAACTGTTAAAGCAGATA
>CAZBIK010000064.1:6694-12494 GCA_964491955.1 uncultured Ferruginibacter sp. | reverse complement strand
ACTGAGTAATACTTTTTTCATGTATGTTTTATTTTTAAAATTGAACCGATAATTTCCGGAATGCAAATAAACGGATTTTTAATCATCCCGCATTTCCCTGCCTGTTAAATGTATGAAAACGTCCTCCAGGCTGGCTGCCTTCACCTGCCTGGGCCGTTCAAAACCCGAACTTACCAGGTCATCGATCATTTTATCCGGGCTGTCCAGCGATATGATCTTTCCCTCATCCAGTATCGCGATCCGGTCGCACAACTGTTCAGCCTCATCCATATAATGCGTGGTAATGATTACCGTTGTGCCCTGCGAACGGATATTTTTTATCAGTTCCCACAAATTGCGCCTGGCCTGGGGATCAAGCCCTGTTGTGGGTTCGTCCAGAAAAATGATGCGGGGTTTATTGATAAGGGTTGTGGCAATGGAGAAACGTTGTTTTTGCCCGCCGCTCAATTCCTTGTACTTGCTTTTTATCTTATCCGTAAGATTCACCAGTTGTAAAAGTGCTGCAGGGTCAACCGGTTCATTGTATAAACCGCCAAATAACTGGATCAGCTCAACCAGGGAAAGCCCCGGATAATAACCTGAGGTTTGCAACTGTACCCCGATCAGTTTTTTAATATTGTCGGGTTCCCGGTCCAGGTCCAGGCCGCAAATGATCACTTCACCACTGGTTTTTTTACGCAACGTTTCCATGATCTCGAGCGTTGTTGATTTGCCTGCGCCATTGGGCCCGAGCAGGCCGAAGATCTCGCCTTCATACACATCAAAGGATATCCCTTTAACTGCTTTGAAAGTGCCGTAATTTTTTACCAGGTCCTTTACCGTTATGATCGATCTCATGATTCAGGTTTAACTTTTACATCACCCTTATAATAAGTATCCATTTCCTCCATCATCAGTTTACTGCCGATAAAAAAAGGCGTGCGTTCATGCAGTTCGGTTGGCTGGATATCCAGTATCCGTATCTTGCCATTGGTGGCCAGACCTCCTGCCCTTTCCACGATAAACGCAAACGGGTTGCATTCATAGAGCAGCCTTAATTTCCCTTTTGGCTTACCGGTTGTGCCGGGATACATGAAAATGCCGCCCTTGATCAGGTTGCGGTGCACATCCGATACCATGCTTCCGATATAACGTTGCGTATATGGGCCGCCGTTTGTCTTGTCCTTTTTCTGGCAGGCGGTAATGTATTGTTTAACCCCGTCCTCGTACTGGAAAAAATTACCGTGGTTCACGGAATACATTTTCCCGGATTCGGGGCATTTGATATCAGGATGGCTCAGGGAGTATTCGCCGATGGATGGATCGAGTGTAAAACCGTTAACGCCCCTGCGGGTGGCATACACAAACATGGTGGATGAGCCGTAAATGATATAACCGGCTGCAACCTGCTTATTTCCCTGTTGCAGAAAATCTTCGCGGGTAGCGGGTTTGCCCAGTTCACTCACCCGGCGAAATACGCTGAATATGGTGCCGATAGAAACATTCACATCAATGTTGCTGCTGCCGTCCAGCGGATCAAACAGGCATACGTATTTGCTTTTATTGCTCACGGGGTCATCAAAAACCACGATGTCATCCAGTTCTTCGCTTCCGATACCGGCACAACTGATGCCGTGTTGCAGTACGCCCATGAACTGGTTATTGGCGTACACATCCAGTTTTTTTACTTCTTCGCCCTGCACATTGATACTGCCGTCATCTCCCAGTATATCCACCAGTCCGGCTTTGTTCACTTCCACATTCACGCGTTTGGCTGCCAGTCCCAGGTCGCGTAAAAGGCCCGACAGTTCACCGGTAGCATGTGGAAAATCACGCAATTGCTGGATCGTAAATTCATCCAGGGTCTGTATCCTGCGGTTGATATTCATAATTCTCAGATTGATTGGTCAATAATTAGTTTATTAGGTAAGATTAACGATTTTTGCAAACAAATCACCGGGGCTAAATTAACCCAATTTAATCAATCAACCCACAAGGAATGAAGGTTTTTAAGTTTGGAGGGGCAAGCATCAATACCGCAGAAAGGATCATCAATACGGCCGGTATTATCAGGTCATACAAAGGGGAAAAGATCCTGGTCATCATTTCGGCCATGGGAAAAACGACCAATGCACTTGAAAAAGTGGTGGATGCATTTTATGAAGGAAGAAAGGATGATGCATTGCAGTTGTTTCAACAGGTGAAAGATTCGCATTTGAACATTTTAAAATACCTCATCACGGTCAACTGGCGCCAGGCCGAAAACCAGTTGCATGATTTTTTTACAGAAGTGGAATGGCTGCTGCATGATAAACCGGTTAGGGATTACGATTATTATTACGACCAGGTTGTGAGTTGCGGTGAATTGTTCAGCACCTCGCTGGTAAGTAATTATTTAAATGAAGCAGGGATCAGTAACAAATGGGTAGATGTACGGGACGTAGTGCGTACCGATGATAATTTCCGGGATGCATTCATTGACTGGAACATTACCCGTGAAAAGGTACAGGCCGGAATTGTGCCTTTATTCAGGGATGTTGACCTGGTGATCACACAGGGCTTTATAGGATCAACGGATGAAAATGAAAGTACCACCCTGGGCAGGGAAGGCAGCGATTTCAGTGCCGCCATATTTGCCAATATCCTGGATGCAGAAAGCCAAACCATCTGGAAAGATGTGGAAGGGGTTATGAATGCAGATCCCAAAGAATTCCCGGATGCGGTGATCATGGATGCCTTAAGTTACCGCGAAGTGGTGGAAATGGCTTATTACGGGGCACAGGTGATACATCCCAAAACCATCAAGCCCCTTGAAAATAAAAACATTCCTTTGCACGTGCGCTGCTTTTTAAAACCCGAACTGGCAGGTACGGTCATCAGCAATAAACCCGTTCACCACCTGCCCCCGGTAATTGTATTGAAAAAGAACCAGGTGCTGATGGAATTAAGTTCAAAAGACTTTTCATTTGTGGAAGAAAAACCCCTGGGCCAGTTGCACGAAATGTTTGACCAAATCCGGATACGCCCCAACCTGTCGCAGAATGGCGCCATCAGTTTGTTGTGCTGCCTCGATGATAAGCCTGAAAAGATCGAAAAACTGGCACTGGCCGCATCAGAAATATTTGATGTGCAGCTTCAAAAGAACCTGACGCTGCTGACCATACGCCATTACACGGAAGAAAAGATCAGTGAACTCACAAAAGGAAAATCGATCGTGCTGGAACAAAAAACAACGGATACCATCCAGGTGCTGATGCGCTAATTAATTACGTAGTCGCCTTTTTTATTTACCAGGATCACCGGTATTTGTTTTTTCTCTTCAAAATAATCGAATACCGCTTTTACGCTGAGGATGAATTTGAGCACAGACTGGCTTCCCTGTACAGTTTCGGTAAGGTAATTGAGTGACTGGGGTACATCATATTTAACCGGGAAGATATGAACCGGGATAAAATCCTGTCCGTTTGTTTTTGCCTGTTCTGCGATCAGGTAAACTTCTTCAATGGCATTATCCTGTATGGCAATGCAACCGGTTGAAACACATTTACCGTGAATATAAATATCACCGCCCGGGCGTTTGGCATCACTCAAAATCTTATCTGCCGCATTGGGGTAGTTCAATCCAAGGGATAAATGATAATTGCTGTTGGCATTGAATTCATTCACGTAATAAAAACCTTCGGGTACCTGTTTGTCTCCTTCTGCCCTTTTTGGCCCGATGGATCCGCTCTGCATGCAAACCTTGTATGTTTTAAAAAGGGTATAACTCTCATCGGTCTTGTTCTTCACCCAAAGTTCAAGCAGGCGATCGTATTTGAAGGACCGGATATAAATATTCTGTGGGGGCCAGGCGAGTTTTTTACCTTCAAATTCCTTTTTTAAGGTATCCTTCAGTTTGTCAAGATCAACCATCTCTTTAGAGACAATTTCTTCGGTCTCAAAACGCATGGGCTGGGCAAATAAAAACCCTGTTGCAAGGATTGCAATGAGCAGGCTTAGGCTTAATTTCACGTGTAACCGGTTCATTAAATAAGTCAGGGTTTACTTTAATGACCTGTAAAATAATAAAATTATTGATTTTTTTAAGGCTAATATTAAAATTTAACACCGGTCCGCCACTGAAATGCCTTTTTTACAGGTTTCCCCGGGCATCCTGTTCCCTTTCCAGCGCTTCAAACAGGGCCTTAAAATTACCCTTGCCAAAACTTTTTGCCCCTTTTCGCTGAATGATCTCGAAAAACAGGGTTGGCCTGTCTTCCAGTGGTTTGCTGAAGATCTGGAGCAGGTAACCTTCATTATCACGGTCGATCAACACACCCAGTTCCTGTAAAGGCTGCAGGTCCTCATCAATTTTTCCCACGCGGTCCAGTACGGTTGCGTAATAACTGGCGGGTATATTTAAAAATTCGATCCCCCTTTTTTGCAATTCAGATACCGTTTTTACAATATCATTGGTGGCAATGGCCACATGCTGTACGCCTTCCCCGTTGTAAAAATCGAGGTATTCCTCCACCTGGCTTTTTTTCTTGCCTTCGGCAGGTTCATTGATGGGGAATTTTACATACCCGTTTCCGTTACTCATCACTTTGCTCATCAGGGCCGAATATTCCGTTGAAATATCCTTGTCATCAAAACTGAGTATATTTTTAAAACCCATCACCTCCTCGTAAAATTTAACCCAGGGGTTCATCTGGTTCCAGCCCACATTGCCCACACAGTGATCAACATACAACAAGCCTGTTTCTGCCGGGTTATAATTTGATTTCCATTCCCGGAATCCGGGCATGAAAACACCTTTATAATTTTTACGTTCTACAAAAATATGGACCGTATCGCCATAAGTATGAATACCGCTCAGCACCACTTCCCCGTCATCATCCTTTAAAACGGTTGTTTCCAGGTATGCTTTTGCCCCCCTTTTGGTGGTCTCTTCAAATGACTTTGCCGCATCATCCACTTTCAGTGCCAGCACTTTTACGCCATCGCCGTGTTTGTAGATATGATCTGCTACCGGGTTACCGCTCCTGAGCGGTGTTGTTAGCACAAAAGTGAGGCTGTTCTGGCGGATCACATAACTCACTTTATCCTTCACACCTGTTTCGGGGCCGGCATAAGCCAGCGACTGAAAGCCAAAAGCTGTTTTATAAAAATGGGCCGCCTGTTTGGCATTACCTACGTAAAACTCTACATAATCGGTGCCATGTAAAGGAAGAAAATCTGTTGTATCGTTACTGACCGGTGCAGGTTGTATTGCTGTTGTTTGCATGATGTTAAATTGAATGTGTAAAAAAAGGTCCCAAACCCGGCCTTTTACATATCGCCGGGGGAAAAAACAAATTAATTTACCGAATCCATGGCAAGCGTCAACATCAGCAGGGAATAGCTGTTGCGCTTATCAGCAAAGTGTTTATGTGGATAATCGGGGATCATGATCACATCAAAGATAGCAAAACTTTAAATAGTCCTGTACAGACCTGTCCCGCTTTCTACGAAGGCGATTGAAATCCCACCCTGAGCGAAGTCGAAACGGATGCCACCCTGAGCGAAGTATTGCGCGAGCACAACGAATTGGATCAGGCTCGCGAACGAATAATCGCTGCACTCGAACGCATGCGCAACTGGAACATGCCAACCGATCGCCTGTCTGCCATTCTGGGACTGTTGCGCCTTCTCATATGCCAGGGTGACCTTTCCGAAGCTCACAAGATTGTCCAGCAGGCAAAAGTATTAAGAGCCGCCAACCCTGTTTTCCTGGATCTATCCCGCACCCTGGATATCCTTGAGATTCGCCTCGCCCTGGCGGAGCGGGATCTTGCGGGTG
>CAZBIK010000064.1:0-6684 GCA_964491955.1 uncultured Ferruginibacter sp. | reverse complement strand
TTCCACCCCTGGGCGAAGTCGAAACCGAGGCCACCCTGGGGGAAGGTGAAGGGGGAATTGCGACGTTTCGAGCGAAGTCGAGAAACGAGCGAAGTCGAGAAACGAGCGAAGTCGAGAAACGAGCATAGTCGGGAAACGAGCATAGTCGGGAAACGAGCTATTTCAAAATTCCCGTTTATGAATTATTTTGCATGTATGCTTTACAATACCCTACAGGAAGCTTATTATGTTTATATACTGCAATGCCGGGATAATACTTTTTACACCGGGCTTACAAATGACCTGGTCAGAAGATTTGAAGAACATGTTAACGGGATATACGAATCCTGTTATACTTTTAAAAGAAGGCCGCTCATTCTGAAATATTATGAATCGATACCATTCTTGCCCGATGCCAAAGAAAGGGAGGCTCAAATTAAAGGATGGTCAAAATCGAAGAAACTTGCCCTGGCAGAAGGGAATTTCCACAAGCTTCAGTTACTTTCGCAATGCAATAATTTATCTCATCATAAATATAATAATTTGGAAAATGGTCTCGACTCCGCTCGACCACTGAAGCACCCTTCGACTTCGCTCAGGGCGGACAAAAGCAGCACACATCAGATCAGGGTCGGCATTCTAGGTGGAGGTCAATTGGGCAGAATGCTTTTACAGGCTGCTGCAAATTACCCGGTAGAAACCTTTGTCATGGAAAATGATGCGCAATGCCCTGCGGCCCATCTCTGCCATCATTTTATAAAAGGCGATATCAGCAATTTTGATGATGTGTACAATTTTGGCAAGGGCCTGGATGCCATCACCATTGAAATTGAAGCTGTGAACGAAGATGCCCTGGAGAAACTGGAATTGGAAGGCGTAAGCATTTATCCGAAACCTTCTACCCTGCGCATCATCAAAAACAAAATACTGCAAAAGCAGTTTTATAAAGACAACCAGATACCCAGCAGCGAATTTATAACCACACAAAACAAGGCTGACTTACACCAGCACCTGAATTTTTTACCTGCAGCCCATAAACTGGCGCTGGGTGGTTACGACGGACGCGGTGTTGAACTGTTACACTCTAAGGCTGACCTTGAAAAAGGATTTGATACACCGGCTGTATTGGAAAAACTGGTCTCCATTAAAAAAGAGATCTCCGTGATCATTGCTGTAAATGACCAGGGTGAAAATGCGATCTACCCTGCTGTTGATATGATCTTTAATAACAGGCTGAATGTACTGGAATACCAGGTTAGCCCGGCCGACCTGCCCGAAAAGGTTTTATGGAAAGTGGAAGCCGTAGCATTAAGAGTGGTAAAGGAACTTAAAAGCCCGGGCATTTTTGCCGTTGAACTTTTTGTGGATACCCAGGACAATGTTTTTGTAAATGAAACCGCACCACGCGTACACAACAGCGGGCATCACAGTATTGAGGCCAATTACAGTTCACAATTTGATATGCTCTGGCGCATCATGCTGGGTTACCCATTGGGAAGCACAGCACATATTTTGCCCGCAGCCATTGTAAACCTGTTGGGCGCTGCCGGGCATTCCGGCGAGGCTGTGTATGAAGGATTGCAGGAGATCCTGGAGATCGAGAACGTATTTGTGCACATCTATGGCAAAAAAGAGACCAGGCCGGGCAGGAAGATGGGACATATCACTATTTTGAGTAAAGAGAAACAGGAACTGATACACCAGGCCAACCGGATAAATCAGACCGTAAAAGTGGTATCGAACTCCGCTGATTGATTCATCCTCCTTATTTCCCGCTGATAATTATACATTCGTAGTTTTCAGCAGAATTATTGAACTTAGCTGTTTAAACATTGTTATTCTACATCAAAAAATAAAAGTTGTGGGCAAATTCCCGGTTATCGCATTTTTTTTACTGAGTATTACGGTAGTTTCATCTTCCTGTAAATCTGATGGTAAGGATGAAAAAAAACCGGGTGGTGCAGGTGCCAACAGGCCTCCGGCCAAAGTAGACGCATTTGTGGTTACCCCTAAAATATTATCAAGGGATATTGTATTGCCCGGGAGCCTGATGGCGGCTGAAGAAACCGAATTACACACGGAGGTACCGGGAAGGGTTACCGGCATTTATTTTAATGAAGGCAGTTATGTAAGCCAGGGAAGTACGCTGGTAAAACTGTATGATGGTGACCTGCAGGCCCAGCTGAATAAATTAAAGGTGCAGCTGAAAGTAGCCCAGGAAACCCAGTTACGGTATGAAGCCCTGCTTAAGATCAACGGGGTTAGCCAGCAGGAATATGAATTGTATAAACTGTCGGTGAATAATATACAGGCCGATATGGCCATTGTGCAGGCCAATATCAGCAGAACCTTACTGAGAGCGCCTTTCAGCGGCAGGCTGGGTTTGCGCAATATCAGTATGGGTGCCTATATCACTCCGGCAACAACCATCAGCACCATACGCAAAGTAAGCCAGCTAAAACTGGAATTTACCGTGCCCGAAAAATATGGCACCGGTATGAAACCCGGCGGCCAGGTGCAATTCAGCATGGAAAACAATCCCGGTAATTATAAAGCCCGCATCATTGCCACTGAAAATAATATTGCAGAAGAAACCCGCAGCCTTCGTGTAAGGGCCCTTGTTGATAAACCCGATGCCCGGCTCATTGCCGGGGGTTTTGTTAAAGTGAAGATAGAACTTGGCCAGGATGATGCTGCCCTGATGATCCCGTCGCAGGCCGTTATTCCACAGGCAAGAAATAAAGAAGTGATCGTTTACCGGGGTGGGCAGGCTGCCATGGCAGTAGTTACAACGGGTCTCAGGGATTCATCCCTGGTGGAGATCACGTCGGGCCTCAAAGCCGGTGATACGGTGCTGATCACCGGGTTATTAACAACCAAACCCGGTTCAAAAGTATTGCTCAATAATGTAATTAAACCATAAAAAGTTCAATTAGTGAATATATCCGAGATCAGTTTACGGCGCCCGGTCATGTCAATGGTATTGAGCATTATGATCATTTTATTTGGGGTGATCGGATTTAATTTCCTGGGAGTAAGGGACTACCCGGCCATCGACCCTCCAAACATCAGCGTTCGTACATCTTATCCCGGGGCCAATTCGGATATCATTGAATCACAGATCACCGAACCGCTCGAAAAAGCGGTGAATGGTATTGCGGGTGTTAAAAACATCACTTCCTCCAGCAGCCAGGGCGCCAGTAATATCAATGTGGAATTTGAACTGGGCGAAGACCTTGAAGCAGCGGCTAATGATGTCCGTGATAAAGTATCTCAGGCTATCCGTTCTCTCCCCTCCGACCTGGATGCACCACCTGTGGTATCCAAGGCTGATGCCAGTTCGGACCCGATCCTTTCCTTCACCGTTCAAAGTGTTAACCGCAACCAGCTGGAGATCACCGAATATGCAAACAACAACCTGCTGGAACGTTTACAAACCATTCCCGGCGTTAGTGGCGTTGGGATCTGGGGTGAAAAAAGGTATGCCATGCGCATCTGGTTCAATACCGCACAGATGAGCGCTTATGCCGTTACCTTTTCTGATGTACAGGCTGCGCTGGCCAGGGAAAATGTGGAACTGCCATCCGGTAAAATTGCCGGTAATGCAACCGAACTTTCGGTACGCACATTTGGTAAGATCAATACGGAAGAAGAATTCAGGAACGTGATCATCAAAAATGTAAACGGTTCAGAAATAAAAGTAAAAGATGTTGCTGAAGTTGTGTTGGGCCCCGAAAATGAAGAGTCGGTGCTAAAAGAAAGCGGCGTACCCATGATCGCCATGTATATTGTGCCCCAGCCGGGTTCCAACTATGTGGCCATCGCCAATGAATTTTATAAACGTTTTGACCAGATCAAAAAAGACCTGCCTGCTGATATTGAATTAAAAGTCGGGTTTGACCAGAGCAGGTTCATTAAAAAATCAATTTCAGAAGTTAAGGAAACACTGATCATAGCACTGGTACTGGTGATATTGATCATCTACCTGTTCTTCCGCGACTGGCTCATTGCTTTCAGGCCGCTTATCGATATACCGGTTTCACTCATCGGCGCTTTTTTCATCATGTACCTGTTCGGGTTTACCATCAATGTATTAACGCTGCTGGCCATTGTACTGGCTACCGGCCTCGTGGTGGATGACGGCATTGTGGTCACCGAAAATATCTATAAAAAGATGGAAGCCGGCATGAATAAATGGAAGGCTGCCCGGGATGGTTCAAAGGAGATCTATTTTGCGGTGATCTCCACAAGCATCACCCTGGCCGTGGTGTTTTTGCCCATCATTTTTTTAGAAGGATTTGTGGGCAGGCTTTTCCGTGAGTTTGGGATCGTGGTGGCCGGTGCAGTACTTATATCGGCACTGGTTTCATTAACCTTAACGCCGGTGTTAAATGTGCTGATGACCAAAAAGGTTCCCAAGCATTCCCGTTTCTATGAAAGAACCGAACCTTTTTTCAGGGGGCTGGAAAATGGCTACCGGAAATTGCTGCAGGGTTTTATGAAGATCCGTGTGGCTGCCTTTATCATTATTGCCGTTTGTTTTATCATCATCTATTTTGTAGGAACCAATATCCAGTCAGAACTGGCGCCCATGGAAGACCGCAGCCAGTTTCGTTTGCAGGTAAGTGCGCCTGAAGGAACCGCCTATGATTATATGGACAGGTATATGGATAAGCTCAGTAATTTTATACTGGATTCTGTACCTGAAAAGGATGTGATGGTTTCTATTACTGCACCCGGGTTCACCGGTGGCGGTTCGGTCAATTCCGGTTTTATAAGGGTTGCCCTTGTTCAACCCAATGAAAGAAAAAGATCGCAGCTGGAAATTGTGGACATGGTGAACAGGAACATTGGCAAATTCAATGAAGGACGGGCTTTTACCATACAGGAACAGACCATTTCCGTAGGCCGCAGGGGCGGACAGCCGGTACAGTTTGTTTTGCAGCATGTGAATTTTGATAAGCTGAAAGAAGTGTTGCCCAAATTCCTGGAAGCGGCAAACAACAGCCCTGTTTTGCAGGGCGCTGATGTAGACCTTAAATTCAACAAACCCGAATTGCGGATCATCATCGACCGGATAAAAGCAGGTACCCTGGGCATCAGCGTACAGGATATCAATGAATCCCTGCAACTGGCCTTAAGCAACCGGCGGCTCGGCTTTTTTACCCGCGACGGAAAACAATACGTGGTGATGGGCCAGGTGGCACGTGATAACAGGGATGACCCTTCTGACCTGAGATCCATTTATGTACGCAGCAATACCGGCAACCAGGTTTCGCTGGATAACCTGGTGAGTTTTGAAGAAGACAACAGCCCTCCTACCATTTATCATTTTAACCGGTACAAGTCGGCTACCATTTCGGCAGGGCTTGCACCCGGGAAAACGGTGGGTGACGGCATCAAGGCCATGGAGGAGATCTCCGGTAAGTTACTGGACGATACGTTCAGTACGGCCCTCAGCGGTTCTTCCAGGGATTATGCCGAAAGCGGCAGCAATACCAGTTTTGCCTTCATCCTGGCCCTGGTACTGATCTTCCTGATCCTGGCAGCCCAGTTTGAAAGTTTTATCGACCCGCTCATTATCATGATCACGGTACCGTTAGCTATTGCAGGCGCATTGCTTTCCCTGAAATTATTCGGACAAACTTTGAATATATTTTCGCAGATCGGTATGATCATGCTGATCGGTCTGGTTACCAAGAATGGTATCCTCATCGTGGAATTTGCCAATAAGATACAATTGACCGGTTTAAAGAAAACACCCGCGGTGATCGATGCTGCAGTTGCCCGTTTCCGGCCGATCCTGATGACCAGCCTGGCCATGTCGCTGGGTGCATTGCCGCTGGCATTGTCATTGGGTGATGCCTCTACCAGCCGTATCCCGCTGGGTATCGTGGTGGTAGGTGGTATCATGTTTTCGCTGATCCTGACCTTATTTGTGATACCGGCCATGTATTCATTCCTGTCAACAAAGAAAAAGAAAAATGCACTGGAAGAAATGGATGAAGCGTTGGCAACAACCCGGGAAAAAATTGAATAGCTGATTATAATCGAGCTGTCAGCCTGAGCTTGTCGAAGGCGGATTTTCAAGAACGGCATTCGATTTATTTTACCGCCTTCGACAAGCTTCCCGAAATAATCGGGACACGAAGGCTGACATTCCGTAGGATTCTGCGAATAAAATAATTGTAAGATCTTAAATCGAAAAATATTAAATGAAGCTTTCGTATAAAATATTGAACCTGTTTTTTTTCACGGTCATTTTCACGCAGCCTTTGTTTGCCCAAAACAAACTAACGGTTGAGCAGGCCATTATGGCCACCATTGAAAATAATTACGACATACAACTCCTGCGCAACGATTCCAGTTCCTATGCACTGGATAAGTCTTATGCAAGGGCGGCATTTTTACCCAGGTTAAATGCCACAACAGGCCTGGTATACAACAACAACAACCAGAAACAACTGCTGGCCGACGGCAGCAAAAGGCAGAGCAATGCCATACGGTCCAACAATATATCCGCTGCGTTACAACTGAACTGGACATTGTTTGACGGGATGAAAATGTTTGCCACCAGGGATAAACTGACACAATTTGTACTGTTGGGCGAACTGAATATAAAGAACCAGCTGGTGAATTCCGTTGCTGCGGTCATCAATAATTATTACAATATTGTACGCCAGAAACAACAACTGAAAGCCATTG
>CAZBIK010000063.1:0-13362 GCA_964491955.1 uncultured Ferruginibacter sp. | reverse complement strand
GCTATGTATTCTTGACCAGTTGTGGATTACCGCTGTCGCTCCCGCCGGTGACCACGCAACACACTTGCAATGGAAATTACTCATTCAGGTCTTTTAAATTATTTGGCCTGGCGCCTGTTAGTTTAACAGATCGTATCCATTTGCGGACCTGCTTTGGTGGTTCAATTTTCATTTGTCCCGATAAATATTTCCCGGTAAGACTTCCAGGATCATTGATGATGGCATCATAATCGCCTTCAGCAACCACTTCGCCACCCAGGTGGCTGGCCATGGGACCCATATCAATGATGTGATCGGCTTCCCGCATCATCATTTCATCGTGCTCTACCACCACAACCGTATTGTCGAGGTCGCGCAATTCCTTCAATACCTTTATCAGCCTTTCGGTATCGCGGCTGTGTAAACCAATGGATGGTTCATCGAGTATGTATAATGAGTTGGTTAAATTGCTGCCCAGGCTGCGGGTGAGTTGTATGCGCTGGCTCTCCCCGCCACTCAGTGAATTGGCAAGCCGGTTCAGCGAAAGATAACCAAGGCCCACATCCAGTAAAGTTTTTAAACGGTGATGGATCTCTGTAAGGATCCTTTTGGCCACCTGCCGGTCGTATTCACCGAGCTTCAGCTTTTCGAACCAGGCAAAAAGGTCTTTTACCGGGAGTTCGCACAACTGCCCGATATGCAGGCCGCCTACTTTTACATAGAGCGCTTCGTTGCGCAGGCGGTAACCCTTACAGGCAGTGCACAGGGTGCGGCCGCGGTAACGGCTTAATAAAACCCGGTATTGCACTTTGTATAAATTCTGTTCAACCTCCTTAAAAAAATCATGGATGCCGTTTACGTGTTCATTGCCATCCCAAAGATCGGCCAGTTGTTTTTCGGTGAGGTCAATAACGGGCTTGTGTATGGGAAAATTGAATTTTTTTGCAGCCTTTACAAATGATTCTTTCCACAAACCCAGTTTCTCCCCTTTCCAGGGTGCAACAGCACCTTCAAAAACACTCAGGTTTTTATCCGGGATGATCAGGTCGGGATCGATTCCGAGGATCTGTGAAAACCCTTCACATACCGGGCAGGCGCCAAACGGGTTATTGAAAGAGAACAGGTTGGGCACAGGCTCTTCAAAAACAATCCCGTCCGCTTCAAACTTATTTGAAAAATGCAACAATTTTTCCCTGTCGATCTCCAGGAACATTTCGCCTTCACCTTCATAAAAAGCCGTATTTACCGAATCAGCTATGCGGTGCAGCCTGTCATCATCATCTCCTACAACCTTAGGTGATGCAACCAACCGGTCAACCAGCAGGAAGGCACTCCCACTTCCCTTTGAAGGGTTCTCTGCGTTTGTCTTTTTAAAAAGTTTTTTCAGATCTGTTTCTTTCATGATCAACAGGTCTTCGATCCGAACCACTTCTTTATTTATATACAGGCGGGAAAAACCCTTTTGCAGTAAAATATTCAGCTCTTCTTTTTCATCGCGGTTGGCATGTTGCCTGAATGTGACCAGCACCATTACCTTAGCGCCTTCAGGCAAATTTTCTATGGCTTTTACCACATCGGCAACATCATCTTTGCGGACCTCTTTTCCGCTAACCGGAGAGATGGTCTTGCCGGCCCTGGCAAAGAGCAGGCGCAGGTAATCATAGATCTCCGTCATACTGCCCACCGTACTGCGGGGTGTGCGGGTAATTACTTTTTGTTCTATAGCAATGGCAGGGCATAACCCTTTGATATAATCCACATCCGGTTTATTCATACGCTGCATGAACTGGCGGGCATAGGCGCTGAGGCTTTCGGCATAGCGGCGCTGGCCTTCAGCAAAAAGGGTATCTATGGTTAAAGAAGACTTACCGGAACCGGATACGCCGGTGACCACGATCAGCCGGTTCCTGGGTATGGATACCGTGATGTTTTTCAGGTTATGCACCCGGGCACCCTTGATATATATATCATTTTTTGCAGGTACCGGGTTTGTTTTATTCGCTGGTTTTGCCGTAGTCATCATCAAATTTAGGTACAATAATCAGGTTACATTCAATATGTGAAACTTTTCTTAAAGAACATCCGTTAACTATCCGGAATACGGCACATTCGTATTTTTACTTAGTATAAAAACTTAAAAAGTCGGGCAATACTACTTATACTTTTTTTCAAATTAGCATTTACTTTTACTTTCCAATATCCCAAAAAATGAAAAGCCAACGAGCCTATCTGGTAGACTTCTACGCTTTTTAAAAATTGGGGGACAGTTACTAAAATCCTAACAATCTAAAACTGTAGAAGTTTATGAAATGCCTTAACAACCTTACCGACCAGCAGCTTATCCATTTATACATGGAAGGCGATGCCAATGCCCTTGCAACCATTATTATCCGTTACAAGGACAAAATTTACACTTCCATTTACCTGTTGGTAAAAGACAAGTACCTGAGTGAAGACATTTTCCAGGACGTTTTTATCCGCATCATCGACACGCTGAAAGGCGGCCGCTATACTGATGAAGGGAAATTCCTGCCCTGGGCCATGCGTATAGCACACAATATGTGCGTGGATCATTTCAGGAAAGTAAAACGCACCCCCACCATTAAAACCAGCGACGACCGCGATATTTTTGAAGTATTGAACTTCTCAGAACCGGGCGCCGACCACAATATGATGAATGGCCAGAGCCACGACAGGGTAAGGAAAATGGTTGACCTGTTGCCCGAAGACCAGCGTGAAGTGATCATTTTACGCCATTATGCCGACCTGAGCTTCAAGGAAATAGCCGACCTTACCAGCTGCAGCATCAACACTGCCCTTGGCCGTATGCGCTATGGTTTAATAAACCTCCGCAAAATGATGACCGAAAAACAAATTGCCCTGTAACTTCTTCCTAACCTTTCCCAATAAGAAAGGAGATATCTGTAACTCCCAAACACAATTAAAAACCGTTTTCACCGGAATTAATACCGTTTAATAACCCAACCATACCAATAACTTAAACTTAATATTGTGTACCTGGATACTGAGTTAATTTGCACTCCGGAAAATAACAATCAATAGAAAATGAAAATGCAGTTAAAAAGACAATTGATCAAAGTACCAACTTTAGAAACCCTTTGGTTTATCATACAGGCCACAGCCATTACCCTGCTGATCGTGTTCTTTTAATTACCGGTAAATGGGTATGGCTGCCAGGTTGATCTATCCTTATTTTTTTGATTTTTCAAACCCGTCAAGGCCACAAAGCAGCCAGTCCATATATTCCCTGATGTTGGGCGTGTAACCCACGGGGTTGTTCATTAATTTTTCTTCCCCGTTTAAAATGGCATAGAGCGGCTGCGCATTGTTCTTAAAATTCTCGGTTTCAAAGGTTGCCCATTTATCACCCACGGTAATGATCTCCTTGTTGTAGCCCTCTTTGGTTGTATGCGTAAACTGCCTGGCTGCCGGCAGTTTTTTCTTGTCATCCACATACAGTGATACCACAATGAATTTATCTTTCATGAGGGCATATACTTCCGGGTCGCTCCATACATTTTCTTCCATACGGCGGCAGTTCACACAGGCATAGCCGGTAAAATCGATCAACAGGGGTTTTCCCTGGGCCTTTGACATGATGAGCCCCTCTTCGTAATCGTGGGTACAGTTCAGGTTAAGGATGCATTCCGAATCCTTCTGGTAAATGCTATAATATAACGGTGGCGGAAACCCGCTGATCAAAGTAAGGTTGGCATATTTTGTATTGGTTACACCAGGCACCAGGTAGAGGGTAAAAACACAAAAAACAGCAGCCAGCAAAAGTCTTGCCTTGCTGAGCTTTTTAACGGGGCTGTCGCCCGGGAATTTTATCAGTCCGAGCAGGTACAGGGTGGTGCCTGCGCCCAACAGGATCCAGATGCCGATGAACACTTCTCTTTTTAAAATGCCCCAGTGCATCACGAGGTCGGCATTGGATAAAAATTTAATGGCAAGTCCCAGTTCTGCAAAACCCAGAACCACTTTTACCGAATTAAGCCAGCCACCCGACCTGGGCAGTGAATTTAACCAGTTTGGAAATAAAGCGAACAGGGCAAAAGGCAATGCGAGGGCGAGGCCAAAACCCGCCATGCCGGCCGTTAACTGAACGGCTCCCCCTGTCAATGAGCCTACCAGTAAGGAACCCAGGATGGGGCCGGTACAGGAAAAAGAAACAATGGCCAGGGTAAGCGCCATAAAAAAGATCCCGGCCAGGTTACCGGTGCCGGCCTTTGCATCGGCCCTGCCCGTGATGCTGCTGGGCAATGTGATCTCGTACAGGCCGAAAAAAGACAGGGCAAAAATGATGAATACAGCAAAGAAGATCACATTAAGCCAGGGATTGGTAGAAACGGAATTCAGTATTTCGGGACTGGCACTGTCTATAAAATAAAAGGGAACGCTCAGTAAAACATAGATCAGGAAGATAAAAAATCCATATATGGATGCATTAAAAATACCCTGCTTCCGGGAAATGGCTTTTTTGGTAAAGAATGAAACCGTTAAAGGGATCATCGGGAATACACAGGGTGTGATCAAAGCCAGCAAGCCGCCCAGGAAACCCAGCAGGAAAATGGCAGGCAACCCGCCCGAAGCAGATTCTTCAGCGCTGATGCCGGTACCGCCGCATTGGTTCACCGGGTTTTCAAGATCAATGGAAGGTATCACAATCCGGTTCGTTGCAGACATGTCCACGCCCCCTTCCATCACGATGTCGATCTTTTGTTCCTCGGGAATAAATTCATCATTGCGGGCAGTATTATACAGCAGTGTTGCTTTCAGCCTGGCAGGCACTTCGCCTGCTATTTCAATTTGCTGAACAATTTCGATCTGAGCAGTAGCCACCTCTGTTTGCGTCTCAAAAATTTTATCGGCAATGGTCTTAATATTCCCGATAACCTGCTGGTTACCGGTTTTTTTTATGGAGGAATCTGAAAAACTGATCCTGATATCTTCAATGCCGGCTGCTTCATTTCGTTTTGCATATACATGCCAGCCGGGACTGATGGTTCCTGTAAGTTTGATCTCGTATTGGCCGGCTGCTGTTTTTTTACCTGTAGCCTGCCAGTTCACTATAGTACTATCCTGGGCAAAACCTGTAAGCTGAAAAAAAAACAAGGTTGCAGTAAATAAAGCAGTTAACTTATTAAAATGCATAAAGTGGTATTTAAAAACGGCGGGCCATGTTAACTGTGCAGCATGAACAGGCAAATTTACCTGCCGCCAACTTTAATGGTAAACGGTACATCTCTCGGGGGCAGGCATAAACGGTCGTTGCATACCATAAAGTTCACCGATCCTTTTACAATGGTAGCCGCAGCAGATCTTACTTTTACCTTTTGTACAAAGTCAACCTTTTTGCTGTAGTATTTTAAAACAGATTTGAAATTCGGATCGTAGGCTTTTTCAAGTTTGCCAAGTTCTTTAACCTTGCCGTCAAAACTGATCAGCGGGTTTGGAGTGAAGCTGAATGAAGTTGGTTCGGGGCCTTCGCCTGCATCCTGTGCGTATAAATGCCAGTTTCCCTCAATGTTTGCCGTGATGTGCAATTCATAGGTTTTATCGGCCAGTTTTACAGCACTGTATGTCCAGGTAACAGGGTTATTGAGCTGGGCATTTGCCACACCGGCAAACAGCAACACAAAAATGGCGGTAAATATCTTTTTCATGTATAAATTGTTCATGTGCAAATTTACGTTATAATCACAGTTGCTTTGCCGGGTTAACGACCCATTAAGAATAATTATTGTTAATTTATTCCAAACAGGCTGTTAAACACATTTTTGCCGTCAACATTGCCCAAAGCCATACTGCAGGCCCTTTCGGGATGCGGCATCATTCCAAAAACATTCCTTTCCTTATTGCAGATACCGGCAATATTCTGCAGGGCCCCGTTTGGATTTGCGGCTTCGGTGATATTCCCGTTTTCGTCGCAATACCGGTAAATGACCTGCCGGTTCTTTTCCAGGTCCTGCAGGGTGGCATCATTTGCATAAAACCTTCCTTCGCCATGGGCAACCGGGATCATGAGCGGGGCGGAGCCTGCCCCAGGCGCTTTCATATAAATATTTTTACAAACAAACTGTTGCTGGCTGTTGCGCAGTAAAACGCCCGGCAATAAACCGCTTTCACATAATATCTGGAAGCCGTTACAAACGCCTAATACCTTTCCGCCCTTATTGGCAAAACCGATCACGCTCTGCATCATGGGGCTGAACCGGGCGATGGCACCGCAGCGCAGGTAATCGCCATAACTGAACCCGCCCGGCAAAACGATACAGTCATCGGTACTGAACATGCCCAGGTCTTTGTCTTTATGCCAGAGCTGGATCACCTCCTGCTGTAAATTTACCTGCAATGCCTCCATCATATCCCTGTCGCAATTGCTGCCCGGGAAAACGACTACGCCAAATTTCATATTTACCTGTAGATTAAATTGATATCCCCAACCGGGTTACCGGAAATGATCCGGGTTATGCATAATTTGTTTATGCCATGCAAAGGTACAATTACGGCTCCAATTTTCAGACGAAGTAACTGATAACAATTACAAAGGCCACCATGAGCCAGTGCAGCAGCGCAGGAAACCAGTTTTTGGACGGGTATAAAAATGTGGCGGCGGTAAATGCCGATATCGGTACTGCACAAAGGATCCAGTATTCGAAAGTATGCGTTGCATTTACAAACGGTACAAAAACGGCCACCATTAAATATAAAAAAGTAAGGTTCCAGCTTTTCCTGGCCTGTATCAGCTGACGACGGAAGTTTTGCTGGATATAAAAAATACCGATCATGGAACTGACCAGCACAATGATGATGGCGGCATAAGCCCATTTGGTCTGGTCAAAAACCGGGTAGGTAACGGCAAAACCCGGAAGCCTGTACCCCTGCCACCTGTCTGTTAAAAAAACAAAGGCCAGTAAAAAATAATAAGGCGTAATAATGCCCAGTAAAGCGATCAGCCATTCGGCCAGTTTAAACGGGCGGGTAATGGCAAGGCCAAAAATGATCAGTGCGGCAAATGCCAGGGAAGGAAAATAAAAAAAAGTACAGAGGCCGATGGCAATACCGATATTGAAGAGGGCCGTCTTGGGTTTTTGATCACTGTGCAGTCCGCTCATTTTAGCCCATACCCATATCAGTAAACTGTTGATGATCAGCGGGGCCGACAACACATTCCATTCCATAAAAAGGGAAGTGATCAGCAGGTAACTCATACCGGCGAGGTAATTCGGGCGCTGCATGATGCGCTGGTCATTAACCAGTTTGTTAAAATAAACAGCCTGTGTATATAACAGGATGAATGTGATAACCGGGTAAATAACAGGCAGGCCTGTACCGGCCGGCTGTAAAAATTTCAGGATGGCCCTGTATAAGAATCCGTCAACCATTTGCGGCTCCGGAACTGCCGGGTGCAGGAACATCGGCAGTTTGATCAATACCCCATACAACAGCAGTAAAAAATTGTTATACGGGTTATTGGCTTTAAAAGTTCCGGTCACTGGAATATTGATTAATAGGTAATAACAATTGGTCCGGCAAAAATGAGCAATAATTATTACTTATTGAAAACTGTTTGCATTTTGCTGCCGGTACCGGCCGGCGATGTTAAAAATCCACTTTGGCAAAACAGATATTGTTGCGGTAAGCGCAGGGAATAATGATCTGGCCGGAACCTACCTGTTTGCTTAAACTGGGCATGAACTCATATCCTTTCTGGTCGCTTTTTAAAGTGGGGTATCTTTTTACGGTTCCGTCGGGTGTAATGCCCTGGTCCGTTACCACCTGGTATTTTTTATCATTATTGAATAAAAAATGGATCTCATTGCCTGAGGTAAGGGTTGAAAAGGAGAGAAAATTATCTTCATTGTCATCAAACTGGCTTTTGTGCAGCACCCTGCTCCATTCCACGATGCCGGTTTTGCTGATGCTCAATACCAGGATATTCTCGCAATAATAACGTGTGGTTTCATTCATGAATCGGTTGTAGGGCCTGTAATAACCGGTGTAGGGATTATAATAATATCCACCAGATGAAAGAGAATAGGGGTTGTACAGGTAATCAAAACGGTTGAAATTATTACCCCTGGTATCGGCTGTAAAATCTTCTGCTGCCAGGATGAATCCCCCATCGCCTTTTACCACCACCTGCCGGATGAAAAAATTATCAAATGCAAAACGCAGCAACCCGCCTGATTTTGCTTCATACCTTAATGAATCGTACAACTCGGTAAATTGTGAAGCATACATTTTTTCGTTGGCCTTGTCCCAAATACCCGTAAACAATCCTTCAATACTGCCCCGGTTCTTTTTATAATAAAATGTGTTGAGGATATAGCGGCTGTTCCGGTTGTCGATCTTGAGTTTTATTTCATCAACATATTTTTCCTGCAGGTCAATTTCCCGGTAAGTAAACGAGTTTGCCAACGGGGCTTTGTAAACCAGGCTGAGGAAATTGCTGTTGTCCCTGTTGCCGGATTGTTTGGCATAGGTAAACACAAAAGAGCCGTCATTGGCCACCATAAAATTATCATAGCTTTCCCTTCTTTCATTGTAATCGGCCAGGTGCCTGTTCTTATTCAGCAGTTTCATGTCGCTGTCAAAAAGCAGTGTTTGCATATTGAATTTCTGGAACCGGGTCTGCACTTTAAAGATCACGATCTTTGAACGGTCCTCACTGTAAACAGTAGTGTAGATCTTATTATCCGACATCACCGGTATACGCGTAGTATCCACTTCAAAAGGCTCATTCATTCTTTTTGCCTGTGCATCCATTTTTACCGCCATGCAGTGCAGGATGTTTCCTTTCTGGAACTGGTAGATCATGTAAAAATGGTCCGGGTATGCCACAAAATCAATATTGAAAGTACGTTCAGGGATAAAATCAAGCCGCACGGTTTCCAGTGTATTCATGTCCCTGTCGAAAATATTGATCTTGTGTTTTGAACGGATATTTTTATACACCAGTATATTGCTGTTCACTTTACCGATGATCTCAAAATTGATGTCACGGGTATCTTCCCGGTCGAAACCGGAGATCTTCATTGTTTGTGCAAAAACAGAAGGTGATGTGATCAATAACCCTGTAAGAAAGATTTTGAAAATGCGGTTCATACTGGTAAAACTTTATGTATAAAATTACGATTTAAATGCCAATGGCTTACTTTACACTGAACAAGATGTGGCGGATTTTGTTTTTACATAAACAATTTAACGTTTTATAATGCAAACCATTTTAATAACAGGGGGTACAGGGCTGGTAGGCAAAGCGCTTACAAAAGCCTTGCTGCAAAAGGGATACCGGGTGATCGTATTAACCAGGGATACCCGCAATAAAAAAACCAGTGACCAACTTCGCTATGCCCTTTGGGATGTAAAGGGGCAAACAATGGATACTGCGGCACTGGTGGAAGCGGATCATATTGTTCACCTGGCTGGCGCAGGCGTAGTGGATAAAAAATGGACCGCAGCATACAAAAAGGAAATTGTTGAAAGCCGCACGGAAAGCAGCCGCTTACTGGTTGAATCGTTGACGAATAACCCGGGCAACAAGGTAAAAACTGTTGTAAGCGCCAGTGCCATTGGTTATTACGGTGCCGATGCGGTGCCGGTAAAACCATTTACAGAGACCGATGCCCCTGACCCGGGCTTTTTAGGAAAAACCTGTACACTTTGGGAAGAAAGTATTGATCCGGTAACCCGCATGGGCATTCGTTTGGTAAAACTGAGAACGGGCATCGTACTCAGCAATGAAGGCGGCGCTTTGGCTGAATTTAAAAAACCGGTAAGGTTTGGGGTTGCGGACATTTTGGGCAATGGCAGGCAGGTGGTAAGCTGGATACATATCGAAGACCTGTGCCGCATGTTTATCCGTGCTATTGAAGATGAGCATACTGCAGGTGTTTTTAACGCAGTTGCACCCCTGCCGGTAAATAATAAAACGCTCACACTGGAATTGGCAAAAGCCATGAAAGGGAAATTTTATATCCCCGTGCATGTTCCGGTATTTGTTTTAAAATGGATGCTGGGCAACAGGAGCATCGAGGTTTTAAAAAGCGCCACTGTGAGTTGCAAAAAAATACTGGATACCGGTTTTCGTTTCCATTTTGAAAACATTGAAACGGCATTGGCAAACCTGGTAAAAAAATAGGTCAGAGGTCGGAACGCATCATTTTTCTTTTGCTCCATAAATAGAAAAGCACAATATACAGGAGGGCCAGGGCCAGCACCAGCTGGTTCTTATCTTCCGGAATGATGTTTCTTGCCATCCCCGAAAACTGCTCGAAGGGAGAAGTGATCAACCCGTCGGATGCATTCATGGGCAGGTAATTGCCCAGGTTTCCCAGGTCGATTTGATTGTCTTTTTTCAGTTGTACGGCCAAAAAGAAAAGCAACATGGATACCCCGTTCTCAAAGATGGTATAGATAAAAAACAGTGCAATGGCTACACCCGATTTCCTGGTGAGCAGCGAGATCAGGATGGCAACCAGGTTATAGGTTAATGCCTTAAGCATAAAGTAGCCGATGTTCTGGAATCCGTTCAGGGAAAAGGGCGAGCCTGAAGCAGCGCCAAAGATCAGTGCAGTAATGATGACCACCAGGGTACTGGCTGCGGCGAAAATGAATGCCGTTGCCAGTTTCACATTTAAAAATTGCATCCGGCTCCAGCCATCAATGATGTTCTGCCGGTGTGTTTTATAACTGAACTCATTCGACATCAGGATCACCAGCAGCAGTGCCGGGAGCATTAAAAAGAAACCGCTGTAATAGCTCACGGTTTGCCACACCATATCAAAATCAAACGGTGACCCGGAAAATAACAATTCCGAGGCCTTCACTTTATCCAGTACATTTTTTTTAAAAATATAAACGATATAGTTTGATACCGCCACGCCTACGGTAAAAAATGAAGCCAGTAAAATAAAACCGGTATATGTTTTTATTTTAAGCCACTCGGTTTTTAAAAGATTGATCATTGTATTATTGATGATAGTAAATGAATTTTATTTATCGCTTTGCCTGCCGGTAATTTCCAAAAATCTTGTTTCGAGTGATTTTCGTTTTACATTCAGTTTGTTGAGTACAATACCCCTGTCGAAACAAAACCGGTTTATGTATTCGCCCGAGATGTTTTCAGCACAGAGCAGGTGAAGTTCCTTTTCCACATCCTTGATGGTTTCTACTCCGGGCATTTGCTGCAGTATATTTTTTAAAGCAACATTGTCTGCCGCACTGATCTCAATAACAATATGTACGCCGGTATCCACTGCAGCAGTATTCATCAGTTCGGCCACAGAGCCCACCGATCTTAAAACACCCTTTTGAATGATGGCCACATGGGTACAAACTTTTTCCACTTCATCCAGGATATGGCTGGCCATGATGATGGTCTTTCCCTGTTTATACAGTTCCCTGATCAGTTCCCTGATCTCGGCAATGCCGGCGGGGTCGAGCCCATTGGTGGGTTCATCAAAAACCAGGATCTCCGGGTCGCCCAGCAGTGCCGAAGCAATGGCCAGCCGCTGTTTCATACCCAGTGAAAAGGTATTGAATTTGGAATCCTTTCTTTCGTACAGGTTTACGATCTTCAATACTTTTTCGATATCCCCTTCCCCCCTGCCCTTGATCATGGCTGCGATCCTTAAATTTTTTTCTGCCGACAGGTAATGATAAAAATTAGGGGTTTCCAGCAATGTGCCTATTTTTTTACGCAGGTCGTTCGCATGTTGTTCATCACCCGACCAGTTATAGGTTCCGCCGGATGCTTTGATCACATCCATGATAATGCCCAGCAGCGTGGTTTTTCCGCTTCCATTGGGGCCCAGGATACCAAATACGGTTTTAGGCGGAACCGAAAAGCTTACCTTATCCAGTGCTTTAACTTTCCGGTAATTTTTTGTGAGGTTATCAATGCTGAGTATTGCCATAGCTCAAAATATAAATGGCAATGAAGATAATTGAAAATAATTAATTGGCAGGGGGCATTTGTTTTTCATGCCAGGCCGATGTAAAACCACCAATTACTGCAAATCCTTTTTCATTGAAACGGAGTTTATCCAACTGCAGGTCATCTATATCCTTTTGTAAAACGCGGCGGGTGAAAGGATTGAGTGTTCCGCCCTTTTCGCCGGGGGCCACTTCGGGATAATATTGATACGGCGGATCCACCCAGGTACCGCGGGGATACATCATACCGGGCACCCCGTGCCCCCGTATATCCAGGTCATGCGGGTGTTCAAGCCCGAGTGTATGTCCGAATTCATGCGCAGCCGTAGTGGAATTATGGAGCAGGTTATCCAGCAAAAAATACCCGGTATTGGAATTAAGCCCGTCTACAAATGAAATATTGCCATGAGCGTAATCTTCAACGCGGAAATAATTGTTGCGGGGATTTGTATTTTCAAAAACCTGTTGCGGTGTAAGGGCGCTTTCAAATCTACCGGTTATGCTAAAACGTACATCGTAATTTTTTTTGGAGAACCAGCCGCCGGTGATCCATACTTTTCCCCGGGGTTCATTCCAGGCCTTTTCAATATCACCGGCTATTTGCAGGCTCAATGCATCACTGGCTGCGTCGCCGTATATGATGATCATGGCATGGATGACCAGTACATTTTTTTCCGGCAGGAGTTCAACTTCGCCCATACATTTTACAGTTCTGTATAAAAATATGTTTGCACAACCACAGGTATCCGTAAACGAAAAAATAAAGGTCAGGACGGGTACCTGGTCATATATTAACCGGCAAGCGATACGCCGATCAATTTACCGATCCCAAACGTTACCGCTGCAGCAGCCAGGCCAAATAATACCTGGCGGAAGCCGGAGAACCAGATGCTTTTACCGGTGAATAAGGTAATGGCCGACCCGATCAGGAATAAACCAAGTGCACTGCCGGCAACACTGATCACAATGGCTGTAGTACCGGAAGTAAAAAAGAATGGAATGACCGGTATCACTGCGCCTATGGCAAAAAGGATAAATGAATAGACCGCAGCTTCCATAGCAGACCCTTTCAGTTCTTCGGGGTTGATACCCAATTCTTCCCTGACCAGGATCTCATGCGCCTGCTCTTTGTTCAACATGATCTCTGCTGCCATGGTATGAGCCTGTTCTTCAGGAATACCCTTTGCCATATAGATCAAAGCCAGTTCCTTCTGTTCACCTTCGGGGTTGTTTTCCAGCTCATCCATTTCCAGCTGCATCTGGTTTTCATGAAGCTCCTGCGAACTTTTTACAGAGATCCATTCGCCCAGAGCCATGGATAATGCACCCGCCAGTAACCCGGCAACACCTGCCAGTAAAACACCGCTTTGCCCGGATGTGGCCCCTGCAATGCCCATGACGAGGCTGAAATTTGAAACC
>CAZBIK010000062.1:0-13467 GCA_964491955.1 uncultured Ferruginibacter sp. | reverse complement strand
GGCTGGCCGACTGGTACCGCAATAATTCAGGTGGTAAAGGTGTTGGCTTCTTCCAGATCGGTGGTGGTATTGCCGGTGATTTCCCGATCTGCGTGGTGCCGATGATGTACCAGGACCTGGAATGGCATGACGTACCCTTCTGGAGTTATTTTTGCCAGATCAGCGATTCAACCACTTCATACGGATCCTATTCCGGGGCTGTGCCCAATGAAAAGATCACCTGGGGTAAACTGGATATCAAAACACCCAAATTTATTGTGGAGAGCGATGCTACGATCGTGGCGCCGCTGATCTTTGCGTGGATATTGGGCTGGTAGGTTTTGGGGTGAGACTAAGTCTCAAAACCATTGCATCCCCGTCTGAGACGGGGACGAGCTAGAATTGAAGCTTCACTCACAAAATAACAAAGCCGCTAAAACAACTTAGCGGCTTTTATTATTCAGATAAGAACTTACATATTCATAATCCAAACTCCCCCTTCAGGGGGTTGGGGGATTACCTCGTCCCCATATTCAATGGCGTATCCCGCTTCAGCATATCATTCCTGTTGGCCATTTCCCAGGCCGTATGAAAGATCATGCGTGATCTTTTTTCAAACAGGTCCCAGTTGATCTTGTCAACAGTGTCGGTTGGTTTGTGGTAATCTGATTTTAACATGCCATCATAGAAAAATAAAATGGGCACGCCCTTTTTGGCAAAATTGTAATGGTCGCTGCGGAAAAAGATACGGTTCTGATCGTTGGGATCGTCAAATTTATAATCGAAGACCAGCTTGGTATATTTATTATTGGCTCCTTCATTGATCACGGGCAGGTCGCTGCTGATCTTGTCATGCCCGATCACATACACATAATTCAGGGTATCGGCGCTGGTACGTTCTGTATCAACCCTGCCGATCATATCAATGTTAAGATTAACGGTAGTTTTATCCAGCGGATAAAAAGGATGATCGCTGTAATACTCACTGCCCCACAATCCTTTTTCTTCTCCGCTCACCGTCATAAAAACAATGGTTCTTCTTGGCCGGTTTCCTTCACTGGCTGCTTTTTGAAATGCTTCTGCCATTTGAATAACAGCAACAGTGCCGCTGCCGTCATCATCAGCGCCATAATAGATCAAACCGTTACGCATGCCCAGGTGGTCATAATGTGCAGTTACAAATACATATTCATCTTTCTTATCTGTTCCTTCCACGATACCCACCACATTGCTGGCATTGATGACCGTTCTGTATTTTTCAAAACGATAAGCAATTTTGGTTTTATTTTCAGTCGACCATTGCGGGCCGATCGTTCCCCCTGCCCTTACGATCTTAACCAGGGTATCAAAATTATTACCGACCAGGTTTTTTGCAAATGCATGGGAAAGCTGTGCATGGTTCAATGATTTTACTCCGGATGCTGTTCTTGGATAATACACATTGGTCTTTTTACCGGCGGCAACGGCGCGTTCATTAAAGGTTTCCTGGGTAGGATTAATGATCAATACACCTGCAGCGCCTTTTGCAGCAGCGGTTTCCAGTTTTTTGGGAATGCCCGGAAATGTCCAGGCACTGGAACGGCCGGTTCCGCTCAGGAAAAATTTTCCGTCTTTTTTTGGTTCACCCAGGAAGATAACAACAATTTTTCCTTTTACATTAAGCCCGGTATAGTCGCTGTATTTTTCATCATCAATTCCATATCCTGCAAAAACGGTCCTGGATCCTTTGAATTTACCGGTTTCGTTGGTATTCAGCTGGGTAATAAAATCTTTTCCGTATTCCGCTTTTTTGCCGGCAATGGTCAGTTCAGCAGATTTTAAACTGTCCTGGTACAATGGATAAAACTGCTGGTAGCCATTCAGTGACGCCACTGATTGTAAGCCGATCGCTTTGTATTGTGCTTCAATATATGCTGCGGCTTTGCGCTGTCCTTCGGTGCCGGTTTCCCTGCCCTCCATTTCGGGCCCTGCAATAATGCTGAGGTGTTTTTTCAGGCTGTTGCCGGTGATGATGGCTGCATATTTTGAAGAGACATCGGCTTGCGCAATGGCTGCATGGACAACTGCAACCAGGCAGGTAAATAAGAATACTTTTTTCATTTTAAAAATTTACGATTAGGATTAAACTTCCGATTATAAAAAATTGTCAGCCTGAGCCTGCCTTGCTCCGCCATCGCGGCTACGCAGAGGCGAGTCGAAGGCGGTTTTATCTTACTAGACCGGGTTCGACATGCTCACCCTGACAATCCTCTGAAACGAGAAAACTTTATATCGTTTAGTTTTACAGCAAAATAAACAAAACTATATAACCCTGATTTTTATTTTTGATAAACGGTGACATTAATTTTTAGAGGAGGCTTAACAGGAAATTTTTTCAACCCGGTTCTGGTGACGGCCACCCTCAAAGGCTGTGTTCATAAAGATATCCAGCATTTTTTCTGCATCACCGTCACGTACAAAACGGGCAGGGATACAGATGACGTTGGCATCATTGTGTTTGCGTGCCAGTTCTGCCAGTTCTTCACCCCAGCAAATGGCTGCCCGTATGCCCTGGTGTTTATTGGCCGTAATGGCTACTCCATTGGCACTGCCGCAGAGTAAAATACCAAAAGCTGCTTCGCCTTTTTCTACAGCCGAAGCTACAGGGTGTGCAAAATCAGGATAGTCGACCGAATCTTTATTGTAAGTTCCAAAATCATTAAAGAGCAAACCTTCTCCTTCCAGAACAGAGATCAGGTCTTCCTTGCAATCAAATCCGGCATGATCGCAACCAATGGCAATGGGGAGTTTCAGGTTGAAGGGGGACATAGCTTAAGGGTTTAAAGTTGAAATGGTTTAAGGTTTAAGGGTTAATTCCTGTAACAATAAACTGTTAAGCAAAGTTAATGATATAGATGTAGTTGATAAACTTTAAACCATTAAACGTTTTAAACCTTAAACCTTTTTTAACTCCATTCTTTTTCTTCCTTTGCTTTTTTCCTGTCAACGCGGGCAACAAGCTGTATGCTGATCCAGTAAAGAAAGAGTAATGGAAGTGCAACGATCACCTGGCTGGTAATATCCGGAGAAGGTGTAATTACGGCGGCAAGAATTAGTATTATAACAAAAGCATATTTGGAATATTTTTTTAAAAAACCGGCCGTGATGAACCCGATCCTTGCCAATACATAAGCCAGTATCGGTAATTCAAATGCTATGCCGCAGCCCAGTATGAGATTAGACAGGCTGTCGATATAATCATTGATGCTTGGCTGGTATTCAATGGCGCCGGATGTGCCTAAAGTAAAGGAAGCCAGAAAATTGAACGTAAAGGGCGCCAGTAAATAATAGCCAAAAGCTGCACCGGCAAAAAAGCAAAGGGACACCCAGAATATACTGCCCCGTGCATATTTTTTTTCTTTGGCAGATAGTGCAGGTTTGATAAAACGCCATAGTTCCCAGAAAATATACGGGAAAGCGATAATAACAGCGCCGATCATGGCAATACTCAATGCAGAAGTGAACGTGCCATTTACCTGGGTCACCAAAAATTTGATCTTTACCGGGGGCATACAAAGGCTGTCACCAATGCCCAGCCAATGGCTAAACCTGCACAGGGAACCATAGGTGATAAAATTTTCGCTGGAAGGGGCAAGAATGATGTGATCATAAACCCAGTCCCGGAAAACAAAAATGATGATGGCTGCAGCCAGCCAGACAATTACTGATCGCATCAAATGCCAGCGCAGGGCCTCCAAATGGCCCATAAAGGACATTTCTTCCGGCTCCGGTTCAGAACTACTGCGCAGGCGCTTAAAAAATTTTTTTCTGTCAGATGATTCTATTGCCAATGGATTACTATTTGCCCGCCCGTATATAATAGATCCGAACGGTGACTGCAAAGGTAAAGTACTGCAGCATTAATAAAACAGTAGTTGCTATAATCATATTTTAATAGTCCGGGTGGAGGGGTAAAAAAAGAGAAGTCCCTGTAGAAACAGGGACCGTTACCAAAACTAACTGCTTATGAGAAAATTTAAAAGTTCGTAGTTATACCTATAAACGCAAAACCAGTGCCAAAGGTTTTAAGCAATCTGTTAAGCATTTCTTAATACCCGTAAATCCGGGCAGATTTCCTGTATGTAGAACGATAAAAGAAAAATATTATTTTTACCGCTTTCAACTTACCTGTTAATAAGTGTATTGAATTATTAACAAAGGTTGCGTTCATTTTAATTTTATAGTAAAATAATTCCTGCTCATTAACAGGAGAATAAAATTTAATATATAGTCAGCTATTTAATAAAGCAGAAAATAAAAAAGCATACTGTTTTCAGTATGCTTTAGCTATTCTATTAAATGAGTGCCGTTATTTCATAAATCCTTTGATCAGGTCCATTAAGCCCCCACCGCCATTTCGTTGCTGTTGGGTTTGGGCCCCGCCTGCCAGTTTTGAAATGATATCCATTAAACCTCCTCCACCGCTCTGTTGACCACCCCCTCCGGTAAACTGCCCGATCAGGTCCTGGAAATTAAAACCGCTGTTTCCGCTGTTTTGTTGTTCCTGTACCACTTCGCTTGTTTTTCCGCCGGTGATCGAATTCAGCAGGTTCTCCAGTGAAAAACCATTGTCTGAAGGGTCATTGCTTTTACTGATCAGGTTATTCAACACGTTAGGTATTAAACTGTTGGCTACATTATTGGCCTGGTTGCCACCAATATTGTATTTACTCATGAGTTTTCCGGCAAAATGACCAACCATCATATTTACAATGGGGTTGCTTAATAAGCTGTTGCTGCCGTTGCTTTGTCCTTTGTTGTTATTGAATAAGGCAATGATGTTTTGCAGACCGCCACCGGCTACCATGTTGCGTAAGCCTGATGCCACTGTATTGGTTGCTTCTGCCACAACGTCATTATTGAGTTCATTGGGTACGTCGGGGTTGTTAATTACTGCATCGGAGGATGTTTCTTTAACCAGTTTGAATAATTCTTCCAGCATAAATGATTTTTTTAGTGTTCAATATTTTTAAAACAGCTCAGGCGAAAGTTAGTATTTAAACATTAATAAACGATTAATTAATAATGCCATTTAATTTTGAGCGGTCAGCTTTTCTGCATTTTCGGCAAATTGCAGGGCTTCCAGGAATTCCTGTATCTCCCCATTTAAAATGGAATCTAAATTATACACTGTTAACCCGATGCGGTGATCGGTAACCCTTCCCTGCGGATAATTATACGTTCTTATTTTAGCGCTCCGGTCGCCGGTACTTACCAGGCTTTTGCGCATGTGTGCGGTGGCTTCCTCAACTTTTCTAACCTCTTCATCATACAGCCTTGTTCTCAGCATCTCCATGGCTTTTAACCGGTTGCCCAATTGCGAACGGTCTGTCTGGCACATTACAACAATACCGGTTGGTTTATGGGTAAGAAATACCTTGGTCTCCACTTTATTTACATTTTGGCCACCGGCACCGCCACTTCTTGCTGTTTCCATTTTCACATCCGATTCTTTCAGATCCACGTCAACCTCCTCAGCTTCGGGCATCACTGCCACTGTTACGGCACTGGTATGAACACGTCCACTGGCTTCAGTATCAGGTACACGCTGAACCCGGTGTACTCCACTCTCGAATTTCATGGTGCCATATACATCATCCCCGGTAATTTCCACCTGTACTTCTTTATAGCCGCCAACCGTACCTTCGCTTTCGCTTAAAATGGCCGTTTTCCAGCCCTTTTTCTCACAGTATTTTAAATACATGCGCAGCAGGTCACCGGCAAAAAGCGAAGCTTCATCACCACCGGTGCCGGCACGGATCTCGAGTATGGCATTTTTTTCATCATACGGGTCTTTGGGGATCAGCATATTGCGCAGTTTTTTTTCCAACGCATCTTTCTTTTCTTCCAGTTCCGGCAATTCCAGTTTGGCCAGGTTTCTCATTTCCTCATCATCGCCATTAAGTACTTCTTTATTAAATTCAATATCGTCAAGCAGTTTAATGTATTCATTCCTTGCAAGTACAATTTTTTCCAGGCTGCGGTATTCCTTGCTGGTGGCAGCAAATTTTTTGTTGTCGCTTACGATCTCCGGGTTTGTAAGTGCAACACCCAGGTTATCGAATCTTCCTTTTATGGCATCTAATTTATCGAGCATTGTTTTTTCTTAAATTTTTAATGTGATCCTGGATACTAGATCCTAGATACTAGATAGCGCCTGCATATTGTGATGTCTGTGATCCAGTATCCAGTTTCCAGCATCCAGTATCATCTTTTACCAGCATCCGCAGCGTTACTTACCTTTGTTAAGTCCTTACATGGTCACACAAAGACCCCGAAAATACCGGGGCTTGCTGTTTGGCCATGCACGGGCGGCAAATTTACATGATATCAACCAATCATTTTGTACAGAAAATTTTCAGCTGATCATATTTTTAACGGGTACGGATTCCTTCAACAGGAGGTATTGATCACGGATTCAGCAGGTGTGATCATTGACCTGGTTGCTGAAAAGGATGCAGGTGGCAACATTGAAAAACTGGAAGGCATCCTTTGCCCCGGCTTTATCAATGCACACTGCCACCTTGAATTATCACATATGAAAGGCCACATTCCCAAACATACCGGCCTGGTTGATTTTGTTTTAAAGGTTGTAAATGAACGTCATTTTTCAGCAGAAGAGATATTAACCGGCATTGAAAAAGCTGAAAACGAAATGCTGCAAAACGGTATAGTTGCAGTTGGCGATATTTGCAACAACACGCTCACCATTCCGCAAAAACGCAAGGGCAGGTTGCGGTACCATAATTTTATTGAGGCCAGCGGATTTATACCTTCCAGGGCAAATACCAGGTTTGAACAATCAAGGCTGATCCTTGAGGAATACCAAAGCGCAATCACCGGCCAGCGGTCAACGCTGAGCCCGCATGCCCCTTATTCGGTATCGCCTGAGCTGTTTGCCATGATCAATGAACTGCCCGGAAATCAATTATTGACGATACACAACCAGGAAACTGCCGCCGAAAATGAATTATTTGAAAATGGTACCGGGGATTTGCTGCGGATGTACAGGCAAATGGGTATTGATATTTCATTTTTTAAACCTTCCGGAAAATCGAGCCTGCAAACCTGGCTACCCAATTTTACAAAAGAACAAACAATCATTTTGGTGCATAATGTTTGTACATCCGAAGAAGATTTGATATTCACGCTATTGCCAATTGCTGATTGCCAATTGCCAATTTTCTTCTGCCTTTGCCCAAACGCGAATCTTTACATTGGCAATACATTACCGGATGTAAACCTGCTCATGCAGCATACAGATGACATCGTTTTAGGAACCGACAGCCTTGCATCAAACGATGGGTTAAACATTTTAGCTGAAATAAAAACGATCAAACAGAATTTTAAGAATATTGACCTGGCTGTTTTGCTGAAATGGGCTACCAGCAATGGTGCCAGGGCATTGCAAATGGATGACAGGTTGGGCAGTTTTGAAAAAGGAAAACAGCCCGGGGTGCTGTTAATTGACGGAACGGGGCTTGAAAAAGTAAAAAGAATGATCTGATTTACCCGGGGTTTAATCGCCGCCGCCACATCCACCGCTGCATCCGCCACTGCAACTGCTTCCGCTGTCCCCACCACTGTCGCCCGCATCAGACGAATCCCCATCGCCCCAATCGCCGCTTGCGCCGCCTCCGCCAAAATCACCGCCACCGGATTCTGTTATTGTATCACCGGAATCAAAGTAAGAAGATAATGAAGCATCCGTGGCATATAAACTTGAACCATCAGCAGCCAACACGGTTTTTCCCCTGGAGGAGTAATTCTTTTTTTTTAGTGTTTTTTTATTGAATTTGGTCTCACCCCAGATGGCTGACGGAGGTTTGTAGCCAAACTCGCTGGCATAAAATTCCAACGTGTCTGTATATTGTGCATTGAACCTGCCGGTCTCATCTGCCATGGGCACCAGCTCAGGATTATGATCAAATTGATAATGGATCACTTCATTACAAAATTTTCTGTAGGCACCGGTAAAAAGGATATGCTCATGCCAGACCACATCAATAATTTTTGAAGGCGTTACCTGGAAATTACTCACTACGCCCAGGTACACAAATTTTTTATATTCCGAAACTGCTTTTAATGCAAATGCATTGCTCCATCCATGCTTTTTCGCAATTTTTGCAGCAAAGGCCTTGCTGGATGCATCGGGGCCGCCAAAGGATGATGTAATGTGTTGCCAAAGGTTTGGGGGCACCAGGTGGTCAAAATGATAGCTTTTTAATTTTAACCAAAGATCTTTTTTGTTCATTGTTTGTCGTTTTGGTTTTTAATAGCATATAATCTATTACAGCACTTCCTGCAATACCAGCAAGGTTTTCATTTGCCCGAATTCATGAATGTGCATGGCATAATATTCAAGGAACCTCTGTAACAACTTGTTTCTTATTTCTCCATTGAGGTTAAATTGCTCCAGTTCACCGGGCTGCATTACTTTCAGTAATTGTGCAGTAAGTTCAGCATTTTTTCCGTCAATAAAGTGAGGATGGGCAGGCTGCTGATCTGTAAAACATCCTTCCCGCAGGTCCAGTATTGAATTTTCGCTGCTGAAATTATCAATCATCCTGAAACCGAAAAAATGCGTGAGGTGCAGGGTAAAGAACAGGGCAAAATTGGCAGCAACAGCAGGATCGGCCCGGTCAAGTTCCAAAAATGACGCCTCACAGAAATGAAACAGGTCAGGATTGGGCTCAGGTTGTTTCAAACATTTTTGCAGCAATTCGGTCATAAAGGAAGCGATGCTGTTTTTAATAACATGGCTTAATACATGGTCATATAAAACAGCCCAGGAAAATTCTTTGATGCGCTGCATGCTTTTGTTTTCGCCGTGGTACACCACCAGGTCGAGGATAGCACCAGGTTGAAAATGGTTTGCTTTGGCAGAAGACCTTTTGGAGCTGCGTACCCCGTTCACCAGGTAAGTTTGTATGCCGAACAGTTCGGTGAATATGGTTACCACCAGGCTGGTTTCGCCATATTTGATGCTCCGGAGTACTATGCCTTTGGTTTTGTGTGTCATGGGGTGCCCCCATCCCCTAAGGGGGTATGGAAAATTACTTTTTACTATTTTCAAAAATAACAAACATAGGCCAGCAAATTTTTTTGGTCTTAATTTTATGGGGATTTGTTCCCCTTTAGGGGTTAGGGGCAAACATACCACCAGCTTATTCATTCAATTAGCAGTAAATAGATTTTCTTTGCACAATTATTATTCATTCATTTTTACATTATCCTTTTAAAATATGTGGAAGCGTTTAGGGTCATTTGTACTTACATACAGGGGGGCTTTATTGTTGATCCTGTTACTGGTATCTGTGGTGATGGGTTTTTTTGCCAGCAAAGTAACACTGAGTTACGAATTTTCGAAGGCCATTCCTGCCGATAATCCCAAATACCAGGCATACCTGTCTTTTAAAGAAAAGTTTGGCGATGACGGAAACCTGCTGGTGGCAGGCATACAAACCGACAGCCTGTTCTCGCTGAATTTTTTTAACGAATACAAAGAACTGCACCGGCAATTAAAAAAAACCGCACATGTTGAAGATGTGTTAAGCATTCCTGCTGCCGTTAACCTGGTTAAGGACCCGGTTTCGGAAAAACTGCTGGCTCAAAAAATATTTCCGGATTCAATCGGTACACAGGAAGAGTTAGACAGTGCGGCAAATATTTTTTTTAACCTGCCTTTTTACAGGAGCCTGCTTTACTCACAGCATCCTGCGGATAATCCCACAACAAAGGCTTACCTGGTTGCCGTGCGTATCAATAAAGATGTACTCAATTCCAAAGGGCGTACGGAGGTCATCAGCAACATCACGGCTGCTGTAAAAAACTTTGAAGAAAAAACAAAAACGACCGTGCATCTCAGCGGACTGCCCCTGATCCGTACCGTGGTATCGGACAGGATACAGCAGGAGATGAAATATTTTTTATTCGGCTCGCTTTTGCTGAGTACTTTGATACTGTTGTTATTTTTCCGTTCTGTTAGTACCACCCTGCTTTCCCTGATGGTAGTGATCCTGGGCGTGGTCTGGAGTGTTGGGGTTCTGTATTTGTGCGGTTACCAGATCACGTTATTAACGGCACTGATCCCCTGCCTGGTAGTAGTCATTGGTGTACCCAACTGTATATATTTCATCAATAAATATCATACTTCTTATTTATACCGTATTTCGATTTCGCTCAATACAGTTGAAACAGTTCCTTCGACTTCGCTTCATCCTTCGACATCTCTCAGGACAGATGCATTGATCGACATGGTGAGCAAGATGGGTATTGTAACTTTATTTTGTAATGTGGCCGCAGCTATTGGTTTTGCTGTTTTTGCCCTTACCAAAAGTGCCATACTGAAAGAGTTTGGCGTGGTGGCCGGTATCAGCATCATGATCATTTTTGTGATCTCATTCATCCTGCTTCCGGCAGCGTTGAGTTATTTGCCTCCGCCCAAACCATCACAAACCAAATACCTGAGCAACCGGTGGATCACTGATTTGTTGCTGCGTATCGAAAAATGGGTCTTTAACCATAAAAAAACGGTGTATGCAGTAACAGCGGGCGTATTGATTTTTGGTATAACCGGGATCTTTAAATTAAAACGGGTTTCTTTTATTGTTGATGACCTGCCTAAAACCGATAAGATCTATACCGACCTGAAATTTTTTGAGAAAAATTTTCATGGAGTTATGCCGCTTGAAATCGTTGTGGATACAAAAAAGAAGAACGGGCTTGCAGGAATGCGTGCGTTGACGGTTTATGAAAAAGTGGATGCCTTATCAACCTATATAACAGCACAACCGGAATTGAACCGGCCGCTGAGCGTGGCAGAAGGATTAAAATTTGCCAAACAGGCTTTTTATGAAGGGGATTCAGCCAATTATCTTTTACCAAATTCTTTTGACGGTGCATTTGTGGGTGAATACCTGCGGCCCGGTAAAAATGACAGCAGCAAGGCAAACAACCTTTCAAAAATGCTCGCCAGTTTTATTGATACATCCCGGCAAAGTACCCGGATCAGCATCAATATGGCGGATGTGGGCACCGAAAAAATGCCCGTGATCCTGAAAGGTATCGAACAAAAGGCGAATGAAATATTCGACACATCCCTTTACAGCATTCAACTCACAGGAACCAGCATCACTTTCCTGGAAGGCAGCCGGTTTATTGTGAATGGTTTAAGGGAAAGTATCTTCTGGGCCTTTATTTTAATTGCCGTATGCATGCTTTACCTGTTCAGGTCCGTCCGTATTTTATGGTGTTCACTCATACCCAACCTGATCCCGCTGGTGATCACTGCCGGCATCATGGGCTGGGTGGGGGTGCCTTTAAAACCCTCTACCGTATTGGTTTTTAGCGTTGCCCTGGGCATTGCCGTGGACATCACCATACGTTTCCTGGTAAATTATAAACAAGAACTGCCACTGTATAATAATGATGTTGCCAAAACGGTAAGTGCTACCATAAAACATACCGGGTTAAGTATTGTGTATACTGCATTGGTATTGATCGCGGGCTTTGTAATTTTTTGCGGCAGCAGTTTTGGCGGTACCATCGCATTGGGTTGGCTGACTTCTGTAACCCTGCTTGTTGCCACATTAACGAACCTGGTTTTATTGCCTGTTTTGTTGTTGTTATTTGCCCCGAAAAAGCGGATAAAAAAATGATTGAAGAAAATATTTTTTAAAACAATTCGTTTAAAAAATATATTTCAATATTTATAACTGTTAACCCTAAAATGCAGCGGGGTGCTGTAAAAGCAGCAAATGGGTTAATAAATGTGTCAAAGTATTTGATAATTACAATGAATGTGAATTATATTTGTCCGCATAAACTTTTAAGCTAATGAGAAAATTGATTTTAATCGTATCGGCTGTATTTGTATTTGTATTACATGCAGCTGCCCAGAACCGGACTGTTACAGGAAAGGTTACTGATGATAAAGGTGCCCCTGTTGAAGGGGTTTCTGTAACAAGTGCAGATGGTAAACTGGGAACCCAAACCGATAAAGATGGTATGTACAGCATTTCGCTGCCGGCTTCTGTCAGAACATTGATGTTTTCCAATGTAAATTTTGAAACTCAATCTGTTTCCATTGGATCAAAAACATCCATTAATGCAACTTTAAAAACCAGGAATACCAACCTCGAAGAAGTGGTGGTGGTAGGTTACGGCACGCAGCAAAAAGCCAAGGTTACCGGTTCTATCATCAAGCTCGGCGGAGATAAAGTGGCCAACCTGGCCACAACCAGTTTCGACAAGCAACTGGCTGGCAGGGTATCCGGCGTGCAGGCTAATTCAAGTACGGGCCTGGTAAGTGAAGCTCCGCGTATCCGTATCCGTGGTGTTAACTCATTAACCCAGGGACGCGACCCGTTGGTCGTACTGGATGGTGTTCCAACTTTTTCCGGCAGCAACTCCAGCGTGGCTGCCAATAATGTGCTGGCTGATATCAACCCTGCCGATATTGAATCTTACGAAGTGTTGAAGGATGGAGCTGCAGCTGCCATTTATGGCTCCCGAGCTTCAAACGGTGTTATTTTGATCACCACCAAAAAAGGCAGAACTGGCAAACTGAATGTGAATTATGATATGTATATGGGATTCGGCAATGCATTCAGGATCCCGCAATTGCTGGGCGCTGCTGATTTTATTGCCGTCTCCAATGAAAAACTGAATAATGCAAACCTGGCAAGTGGCGCCTTTGCTGATGCAGCCAATACGAATACCAACTGGTTTGATAATATCTTTAATAAGAACCCTTTTGTACAAAGCCATACTGTTTCTGCAAACGGGGGATCCGATAAATCAACCTATTATATGTCCATCAGTTATTTATCGCAGGATGGTATTATAAGGACAAATTACAACAGGCGTTACAGCTTCAGGGCCAATATGGAACACAAGCCAAACCGGTTTTTTAAGTTTGGAAACAATATCACACTCACCCGTACAGAAGATAATGACCAGAACAATGGAGGTAATGCTTTGAGTGGTGCCATGGCCGGTGCCATGAGGGCCTTGCCCAATGTACCCGTTTACAGTACTACACACCCAACCGGTTATAATATAACAACTGATAATGCAGCTTTGGGATCGGGTGCAAATACCAGGGTTATTGAAAATAACTATACCAATATTGCCTATGTACTGGATAAGAACATCTTCAACAACCAGCGTACACGGGTCATCAATAATTTGTTCCTGGAAATAACGCCGTACAAATGGATAACCTTCAGAACGCAGGCATCAGTTGACTATCAAACCGGTGTAGATTTTCAAAGCTATGACAAGATACATGGAGATGGCAGAAGTCAGGGGGGTACTATTTTTCAGCAAAATCTGCAGTCGACACTGCTTACATGGCAAAACTATGCTAATTTTAATAAGAGTTACAAAGGCCACACGGCTACGTTGGTGGCAGGTACAGAAATGAGCCGTGAACTGATTCCGAAT
>CAZBIK010000061.1:0-13606 GCA_964491955.1 uncultured Ferruginibacter sp. | reverse complement strand
AGGTTGGCGCTTACGTCAAACATATTAATTCATGCCACTGCAAACAACATGGATACAGGAATCGCTGAACACACAATTAAACATGCCCTTCAAATTCCCAGGAACAGAACCAGTACCAATCTCACGCTCAGTGCGCCTTCCACCAGGTTGATCTTTACCTTATTGATGCCCCGGTCGATCAGGTTGGTGCGGTCCATGAATGCTTCGATCTCCACGTCCTGTGGCAGCGTTTCCTGAATTGACCGCATCCGCTCTTTTACCAGTTTCACCACGGAAGCACTGTTTGCACCTTTCATCATAAGTACGATGCCGCCTACAACTTCTTTCTCACCATTATAGGTAAGTGCCCCGTAGCGTGGCGGGGACCCAAATTGTACTGTTGCCACATCCCTGATCAGAACCGGAATATTGTTTTGTTGTTTAATGACGATGTTCTCTATGTCGGCAAATGTTTTTACCAATCCAACCCCCCTGATGAAATAGGCATTTGGCTTCCGGTCTATATAAGCGCCTCCTGTATTCTCATTATTTTTCCGGAGTGCCGTAAATATTTCCGGGATGGTTATGTTCATAGCCTTCAACCTGTCGGGATTTATGGCCACCTCATATTGCTTGCTGATACCACCAAAGCCTGTTACCTCCGCCACTCCGGCAATACCTGTTAACTGGCGGCCTACGATCCAGTCCTGCATGGTGCGCAGATCCATGGCAGAATATTTTTGTTCACTGCCTTTTTTGGGATGGATAACATACTGGTATACTTCACCAAGGCCTGTTGTTACCGGCCCCATTTCGGGTGTACCTAAACCAGCGGGGATCTCAGCTTCGGCCGTTTTTAATTTTTCGGCGATCAGTTGCCTGGCAAAATAAATGTCCATATTTTCCCTGAACACGATCGTAATTACACTTAACCCAAACCGTGAAAAAGAACGCATCTCTTCTACGCCCTGGATATTGGACAAGGCTCTTTCTACCGGGTAAGTAATGAACTGTTCCACTTCCTGCGCAGCCAGTGTAGGGGCACGGGTAATAACCTGTACCTGGTTATTGGTAACATCCGGCAATGCATCTACTGGTAATTTTGAAGCACTCCACAAACCCCAGATCACCAGTGCAATGGTCATTACCCCAATGATCAGTTTATTTTTTATACTGAAATGAATTATTTTATTCAACATGAAAATGTATTGATCAGTTAACGGTTAAATGCTGCGAATGACTTACGCATCACATCCCTGTTTGACGAAAGCCTGGACCTCTTACTGCATCAGGTAAGGTTGTATTAACCGATCTTTGGCGGTTGCCAGATATTACCAAAAGTATTGGATGGAAGAGAAATGTTATTGTAGAAAAAGAAAAGTGTTCTTTTAGCAGAAATTTTCCCGGATTGAAAATGAGGAAATTGCAGGTTCACCGAAACAATATGTACACAGCATGAACAGGTACAAAAAGCGCCACAATCTTCCTGTTCATGATCATCTTGCCCTGCGTTTTGGATAACGGAACTTTGCGGTTCATCAGCACACAAGCCGGTTTCAGCACAGGCTAAACCGGGTAATACCAACAGGTAGATACTGAATATGAGCAGTATTAATTTCACGATGCAAAAATAACGGATTTAAAAAGTCAATTATTATAACGGCTGTAAATATTATCACAACAATGTTGCAATGACAGCGGCCAGCATTTAAATGTTGCGGCTCACCTTTTTCAAATAACCTGTTCCGGTATCAGGGATGGCAGGGTGTGATTAATGGATCTCATCGATCTTTTTATACATCTGCTCCAGTACCGCCAGGTTAAGTTTCAGCCAGTTCTGTTCGCCCTTTGGCCAGTCATATTTCTGGCTCAGCAATTTGTCTGCAAGAGCATACGCCTGCATGGCCTGTTCTTTATTGTAAAAACAATTGATCCAGTTTTCTTTTAGTTCCGTTTCCTTCTTTAAAAAAACGCCCCCGCCATACCATTTAAAACAGGAAGGAAGTCCCCAAAAAGAGATCACCTGGTCTTCCTTTGCCAGCGCACTCTTGTAAAACAAAATAAAAAAATGAATATTCTCCTTCAACCGCCGGTGAATGGCTGAATCAGGTTCTTTGGCTTTTGGCGGGATACGCCAGCGGTTGTTTTCAAGAAAAAAAGGTTCGTCTGCTGCCCGGATGTACCGTTTGCCGGGTGCAATGAATTTCAAATTGGTCGTGCTGTTGATCCCTGTATTCACCAGTATCATTTCATTTGCTGAAAGCAGGGCGATCTTGTACGTATTTATTTCCCGGTCCACTGTATTATTTATGGTGATGGTCTTTGCGGATCCGTCAAAACTCCATTTTCCATAATCCATGGCATTTCTCGGATTTTTAACAAAGCTTCCTTCAGTTGAAAAATAAAAACTTCGGTAAGGAATTTCAAATTTAGAGTTTTCCTCCATGCCTTCCAGTGCATCAGCATCATCTTCCATCACCCAACCCTGGCAAAGGATATTGTACATATTTTCTGCAGTATCCAGGTAAACCAGGTTTGTGTTTTTTACTTTTCCGCTTTCCGGCGATCCCCCCTCTGCCGTGCTGTTACCGGAAGATTTTGGTGCACTGCTGTTACAGGAAATGATCATAACTGAAAAGACAACAGCAGTTAAAACAGATTTCATCATGGCCTTTTTTTAAGCTGTAAATTTAGGTCATTACAAATCAAAAAAATGATATCTTCATATTATGAGAACCCTTTTTCCCCTGCTTTTACTGTTGGTCTCACTCACCACTTTTTCTCAAACCAAAACGGCATGGGTCAGTGGCAGGACCATTGATGAAAATGAAAACCCGCTGACAAAAGTATCGGTGGTGATCCTGGGTAAAACTACCGGCACTACAACCGGGGATAGCGGCTATTTCAGGATAAAAGCACCGGCAGGCAGGTCTTTTGCGCTGGTATTCACATTCAGCGGCTACAACCAGGTACAAAAGAATTTTTACCTCAGTGAAGGCGAAGAGGAAAAGATCACCATACAGATGGAAAAAGGAAGCAAGACCCTTCAAACTGTTGAAGTAAGTACTGAAAAAGAACGTACCGAAACCGGGCTCACCAAAATAAACCCGAAAACAGCCATCACCCTGCCTTCAACAACGGGCGGCGTGGAAGCCCTGATAAAAATACTGGTAGGCAGCAATAATGAACTCACCTCGCAGTATAGTGTACGCGGTGGCAATTACGATGAAAATTTAATTTACATCAACGATTTCGAGATCTTCCGCCCCTACCTGGTTCGCAGCGGGCAACAGGAAGGTCTTAGTTTTATCAATCCCGAAATGGCCAGGAACGTGAATTTTTATACCGGTGGTTTCCAGGCAAAGTACGGCGATAAGATGAGCAGTGTGCTGGATATCCAATATAAAAAACCTGAAAAATTCGGGGGTTCGGCTTATGTAAGTTTACTTGAACAGGGTTTGCACCTGGAGGGTGCTGCAAAAAAAGGAAAACTCAGTTACCTGGTCGGTATCCGCAACCGCAGCAATAAAAATTTACTGCAAAGCCAGGAAACGCTTGGTTCCTACATTCCATCATCATCCGATGCACAGGCTTTCATCAGTTATAAACTGAATGAGAAAATACAACTGGAAATTTTAGGTACCTACTCCGTAACCAAATTCACCTTGTTCCCCGAATCGGCTCAAAAAACTACATCCGTTTTCTCTCCCTTCTTTACTGCCAACCTGGGCCTGGATATTTTATTTGAAGGACAGGAAAGGGATTATTACAAAACAAACCTGCTTGGGCTCAGTTTACTGCACACACCCAATAAAAAATTAAAACTAAAGTGGATGGTTAGCCGCTTTCAAAATACCGAAAACGAAAATTTTGATATTGCCGGCAGCTATTTATTTGGCGACCGCGATTTTGACAATACCAGCAGCACTTACGGCCAGATCATAAACCCCCTCGGGGCCGGGTATTACCAGAATTATGGCCGCAATGAACTGAACATAAACGTGTACAATGCAACCCTCAAAGGAAGTTATACTTCCGGGAAACATGTGATCCTGTTTGGCAACAGCTTTGAGCAAACCAATATTAACGACCGGCTGAAGGAATGGGAATACCAGGACAGCGCCGGTTATTCACTCCCGCACAACCCGGCACAACTGAATTTATTTAAATCCTTAAACTCCACCGCCGACCTTTACATTCAAAAGTACAGTGGCTATATACAGGATAATATCCGTTTGGGGAAAAACAATAATGACATTACGCTCCAGGCAGGTGTACGATACAACTACAATTCGCTCAATAAAGAATTTTTGGTGAGCCCGCGCATGCAGGTCAGCATCAAACCCAACTGGAAAAAAGATGTAGTATTAAAATTAGCTGCAGGCGCCTACCACCAGCCTCCTTTTTACCGCGAACTGCGCAGGTACGATGGCACACTCAATACACAAATGAAAGCACAGCGGAGTTACCAGGTTGTTGCCGGTCTGGATTATAACTTTAAAGCTTTTGGGGACCGCCCTTTCCGGCTCGCTACCGAAGGGTATTACAAAAGTATGCGCCAGGTTGCAGTATATGATATTGATAATGTAAAGATCCGCTATGCCGGAAACAACAATGCCAAAGCCTATGCCACCGGCTTTGAAGCCCGGCTTTTTGGAGAGCTGGTAAAAGATGCTGAAAGCTGGTTAAGCATCGGCATCATGCAAACCAAAGAGGACCTGGACAATGATTTTTATTACCAGTATAAAAATGCATCCGGTGAGATCATCAATGCTCAAAGCACCGACCAGATGGCGGTTGACAGTATTAAAAACAATGTCGGGTTCGTACGCCGCCCAACCGACCGTTTGATCACAGCCGGTTTGTACCTGGAAGATTACCTGACCACCAACAAAAATTTCAAGTTTCATTTAAACCTGCTGTATGGGAGTAACATGAGCTACAATATACCCAACAGCGTAAAGTACCGCAATGCACTCATCATTGAACCGTACATACGCGTGGATGTGGGTTTCAGCGCACAACTGCTCAGTGAAAAAAGTAAACGGCGCAGCCACAGCCCGTTCAGGAATTTCGAAAATATCTGGGCGAGTTTTGAAGTATTTAACCTGATCGACCGCCGCAATACCATTTCTTTTCAGCTCATCAAGGATTTTGCAAACAATGTGTACAGCATCCCCAATAGGTTAACACCAAGGCTGGTTAATTTTAAGATCGTAGCGCGATTCTGAAACTGTCCTGAGCGTAGTCGAAGGAAGTTTAGCGAAGTTTCGAGCGAAGTCGAGAAACGAGCGAAGCCGAGAAACGACTGAAGCCGGGAAAAGAGCGAAGCCGAAGCTTGATGGTTGTTAACCAAAATAAAATTTGTTTCCTCAACCTTTATCATCCTTTCAAAAAATGAGATTGACCTTTTCACCCGTGCAGCTATCTCAAGGGTCAAAAAAAATATACAGCGGACTTTGTGTAAACAATTTGTTATTTGCATCTCAACCTCATTGATTCGTTTTACTGGCATTATAAACCTAAATCACACGAATATGCTTAACAATACATTTCTGCTCCGCCTTGCAACCGCTGGTATTTTACTGATGCACAGTATTCCCGGTATGTTTAATAACGGGATAAATGACTTTGGGAATTTCTACCTGGATGAGATCGGCTTTTCGCCGGCAGGGGTACCACTTGCCTGGGCCATTAAATTATCGCATGTTTTATGTGCTTTTTGCCTGTTGTTCAATAAATTCATAAAACCGGCTGCGATCTTAACTATCCTTATTCTTATTGCCGGGATCATTTTGGTTCATTTCAAAGAAGGTTGGTTTGTGGTGGGTGCCGGACGTAATGGCATTGAATTTAATTTCTTATTAATAGTCGTTTTAATAACCATCCTGTTACCCAACGGCCTTAGAAAAAATCCAACCACATAATTTTCATTTCCTGGCAAACTCATTTTTTGCAGACCTTAATAAAGAATGGGAATAGTATGATTCAATCCAAAGCAGATTGGGATCGGCCACTCAGCATTCAAATTATATTAATTAGGCACTTCCACCACCGTCCAGTTTTTTGAACGCCTGTTCCAGAGAATATGGTAATCTTTACCATGCATTAATTTATAGGTACGGAACCCGTTAAAATATGGCAGTTTAAGCCAACCGTATTTGTAGATCTCAAAAAGGAAAACAAAAGGCTGGCCTGCTTTTATTTCGGCCTGGTGGTATGTTTTGCCGTCTTCACTCAATAAAACTGTTTCATCTTTTGTACTTTGAATGGTAAGGTTTATCCAGCTTGGGTCGTCGGCTGGCGGCAGGTTTGTATTGCCCGCCCCGCCTGTGTTACCGCCCTGGTTGCCGCCAGGGTTTGTAGGATTGGTCCCTCCGGTATTGCCTCCGGTATTGCCTCCCGTGTTACCACCGGTATTTCCACCTGTATTGGCCGGCATTTCGGCTTTTGCATTATTCCAACCCCTTGTTATAGCTGCTACCCTGTCGGCCTTGGCCGGGTGTGTGGAACTTGCCCTGTCGGAAGAAATGGCACTGATGGCAGCAATGGATTCATTGAGGGTTGCTCCCTGTTTATACATCACATATCCTGAAAATGCATCGGCCTCAATTTCTTTAGGTGGCGTACTGCCCGAACTGCTCACCACATGATTATAATAATGATGCCCTATCTCATGAGCCAGTATGCTTACAGAAGCCCATTTGGTTGCCGCATAGGCATCAATATCTTCCAGGAAATTATTATCATATACGATCCAGCGTGCCCTGTTTATAATGGTGGCATATGCATTCCTGATGCCATTCTGCTCACGGAGATTAAAGTTCTCATCCCATTTTATGTCATCAAGCATGCTGTTTACAATTGTTTTTGCCTCGTAAACCGAACTGAAATTTGATTTAAGGGAACGCGGCGGCACTTTAAAACCGCAGCCGGTGATTTGCTGGGCCTCTGCAGCTATGTTGATGACAAGCAGGAGTAACAGGAGCAGTTTTTTCATATACATGTTTTTTAAAAGATCAATTGCCGGCATCAAAATATCTGAAACAGCCGGGCAATAAGCTGATCATTACAACTGTAAGTTAAAACTAAAAAACAAAACAATGCACTTTAGCAAATATGTTTAAAATTTTGCTCCTGTATTTTTTGTACCCAAAAATAAACTGACATGATCTTTACTCCTCACTGATATCAGCATGCTGTACCGGCCTGATAATTTTAGTATCTCTTTCACCCACCTGCTGCCGCCACATGGCATAATACAAACCTTTTTGCTCCAGCAAACCTGCATGCGTGCCTGTTTCTGATATCCTTCCTTTTTCGAGTACATAAATGGTACCGGCATTCATAATGGTGCTTAACCGGTGCGCAATGGTAATGATGATCTGCTTTTTTTCATCAGCGATGGCCTTTAAGGTATCCGTGATCGATTCTTCGGTAATCGAATCCAGCGAAGCCGTTGCTTCATCAAAGATCAGGATCTGCGGGTCCCGCAGCAAGGCCCTGGCAATAGACAATCGTTGTTTTTCGCCGCCTGAAAGTTTGGTACCCCCCTCTCCCAGTATGGTATCCAGGCCCCCGGGACTGTTCAATAATTTATGGGAAGCCGATTTTTGCAGGGCCGCTTTCATCTCTGCTTCTGTTGCACCTGCTTTGATGAACTGGAGGTTTTGCCGGACAGTTCCTGCAAACAACTGGGTATCCTGTGTTACCAGGCCGATCTGCCTGCGTATCTTGTTATACCGGATATCTTTTACCGGCACATCATCAAAATAAATATTGCCCTCCACGGGTGAATACAACCCTACCAGCAATTTTATTAACGTGGACTTCCCGGAACCACTGGGTCCCACAAACGCAATAGACTCACCGGCTTTTACAGTGAAAGAAATGCCATCGATAGAATTTTCGGTGGCCGTTTTATGTTTAAAAACAACCTGATCAAATTCGAGTTTTTCAAGAGGCCCCAGTTCAATGGGCTCTTCGGGCCTGGACTCTACCGGTTTTTTCATCAGCAGCTCAAAGTTCTGAAGCGATGCTTCCGCTTCGCGGTAGGCCAGAATGATGGTGCCCAGGTCCTGCAGCGGTATAAATATATAATTCATGATGATCTGCATGGATATGAGTTCCCCTGCAGTTAATACATCCCGGAAAATAAGCCACAGTAAAATAAAGAGAATGGACTGTTTAAGCATATTTAAAGTCACTCCCTGCAAAAAACTGAGGGTTCTTACCTTTTTAACCTTGATCATTTCCAGGTCGAAAATCTTTTGTGTAAAATCCTTGAGTCTTTTAATTTCAGGATAGGTTAGCCCAAGGCTTTTCACCAGTTCAATATTGCGCAGCGATTCGGTGATATTACCCGACATGACCGCATTTTCCCGGAATATTTTGCGCTGGATGGTCTTGATCCTTTTACTCAGCAGGCCGGTTAAACCACCCAGCAAAACGACACCAATCAAAAAAACAGGTATCAATGCCCAGTGTTTGGTAATGGCATAATAAATAAGGAACCCGATCCCGACGGTAGTTGAGAATACAATATTGATAAAAGAATTCAAAAAGTTCTCTGTATCACGCCTTGTTTTCTGGAGTATGGACAGGGTTTCACCGCTGCGCTGGTCTTCATATTCAGTAAAGGATAAACGCAGGGTTTGTTTAAGCCCGTCGTCGAAAATACTTTTGCCGAATTTTTGAATAACGATCCTTAATACGTATTCCTGGAAAGCCTTGGCCAGTTTTGCAGCAATGGCAACGCCAACAGCCAGCGCCAGCAGCCAGAGTACACCGGTTACCAGTTCTTTTTCGGTTTTACTTCCCGGATCGATCACAAATTTGTCGAGGATCCTGCCAAATATAACAGGATCTAAAAAATTAAGCGCCTGTGCCAATGCTGCCAGCAACATAGACACCAATGCCAGCCATTTATAAGGTTTAAGGTATTTCCATAAAATATGCATGCTGTAATTTACGATTCTTTAAAACAGTTTCCGGCAGACCTTTTTTACTTGCATGGATCCGGTTCACATGGGATGTATTACATATGATTGATTGCAAAAAAAGGGCCTGCTTTTCAGCAAACCCTTCATTGAATATACAAGGAATATCCAAGACAAAAATTCATTCCTCCACCATCGGTTCATTACTGTTTATTTTTCAGGCACCAGGCTGATGGCAACTCCTCCCCCGCGTGCCATGGCAAGATTTAAAACTGTTTTGCTGTCAACAACCTTTTTGCTGATGACATATGCAGCCGGATTTTTTTCAAAATCAGCACCGGGTGCGTCGGCATAAATGACCGCATTATATTTTTTATTGGCATCCAGGAAATCCAGTTTAATAGTTGTGTTGCGGGCATGCTCATTGGTAATTGAACCAATGAACCAATTGTGTTTTCCTTTGGCTTTTCGGGCAACGGTAATGTATTCGCCCGGTTCCGCTTCCAGGTATTTACTGTCATCCCAATCAACAGCCACATCCTTTATAAACTGGAAAGCATCCATTTTCTTTTCATAGATCTCGGGGAGGTCGGCAGCCATTTGTAAGGGACTGCAGATAGTTACATACAGGGCCAGTTGTTTGGCCAGGGTTGTGTGAATGGTCTCTTTTTTATTTTTATCCCAGTAATTCAATTCCAGCTGAAAGATCCCGGGTGTATAGTCCATCGGCCCGCCCATAAAACGGGTGAAAGGCAGGATCACATCGTGGTTGGGTTTATTGCCTTCGCTCCAGGCATTGAACTCCATGCCCCTGGCAGCTTCACAGGCCAGCCAGTTGGGATAGGTGCGGTGCAGTCCTGTAGGCCGAACCGGTTCATGCGCATTCAGCATGATCCTGTAAGCAGCTGTTTTTTGTGCCACCCGCACATAATGGTTTACCATCCATTGCCCGTCGTGGTGTTCTCCACGCGGAATGATATGGCCAACATAACCCGTCTTTACAGCATCATATCCATTGGCTTTCATAAAACGGTAAGCCGTATCCATCTGCCGTTCATAATTGGTTACAGAGGCAGAGGTTTCATGGTGCATGATGAGTTTCACATTTTTTGCAGCAGCATATTTATGCAATCCTTTTACATCAAAATCGGGGTATGGCGTTACAAAATCAAATACATTTTCCTTGTATTGGCCAAACCAGTCTTCCCATCCAACGTTCCAGCCTTCAACCAGCACCCCGTCAAATTTATGCTTTGATGCAAAATCAATATAGCGTTTAACATTGGCCGTATTAGCCCCGTGCTTACCGGTTGGTTTAAGGCCTGCTGCATCAAAACTGGTGGCATTCTGGCTGCCGGCATAATCCCAGGTTGCCTTTCCTACATGCATTTCCCACCAGATACCAATATATTTTGTTGGTTTGATCCAGGACGGGTCCTTTATAACAGATGGATCATTTAAATTCAGGATAGTATGCGAAGCCAGTATTTCTGTTGCTTTATCTGAAACAAGTATAGTGCGCCACGGTGTTTTTGCCGGTGTTTGCAAATAGGCCTTGTTGCCCAGTGCATCGGGCACCAGTACAGATGACAGCGTAAAATCCTTTTTATCAATATGCAGGTTCATGGCCGGGTAATTCACCAGGGCGGCTTCATGTATATTGATGTATAAACCATCTTTGCTTTTCAGCATCAAAGGTGTTTGCACGGCATCTTTATCAAAGAACTGGTGGGCATATATATTGGCCGCGTATTTCGGATCAAGCGCATCCACTTCACTGAGATTGGTAATATTGGGCGAAAATTCATTGCTGTCATAATCCCCAGGGATCCAGAATGCCTTATGATCCCCGGTTAAACTGAATTCCGTTTTTTCTTCAGCAACAATGAAATGGTGCAGGTTTTTCTGTTTTGGAAATTCATACCGGAAACCAACGCCGTCATCAAACACCTTAAAAATAATGTTGAACACTATTGGGTTTTCTCCCTGCTGGCTTAAACTAACCAGCAACTGGTTATAATTTTCCCGGATCTCTTTTACATCACCCCAAACCGGTTTCCATTTGTTATTGTAGCCGGTTTGGGTGGATGCTGTAATTTTTAAACTGGATTGTAAAGCGGGCAGTGCTTCATTGGTCATGGTTTGTTTTAACCGGAAACCCATAGTTGACGGATAGATCACTTCCCTGTTTTTATAGGCCATTTCATAAACAGGTGCCCCATTTTCATTCAGCCAGAAATTCAGCTGTATGTTTTTATCGGGAGAATAAACAGTTGTTTTTACCTGGGCAAAAATTACTGAACAATACAGGATCGTGATCAGTGTGAAAACAAGTTTTTTAAATTGCATAATAACCGGTTTTAAGATCTGTAACAAATCGGGTACTGAAAAAACAATAATCAATTGCAGGATTAAACCAGAAAATAAAATGCCATCTTTTTTAAAAATGGCATTTTATGTATGGGCATTTTATGCGGTTTAATTAATGGTTACTGTTTGTGTATTTTCATTAAGGGTAATGGTATATGTTCCGGCTGTTGTGGGGGTTTTAAAATTAGGTCCGCCTTCCCACTGGATCGGTCTTGGGGTACCGGTAGCCTGGCTTTGCCCGCTGTTGTCTTCATAATCAAATGCCCCCCAGTCGTTGCCGGCAAGGAACTTGATCTCTTCATTGGCATCCAGTGGCAAAGTGATGGTCCAGATGCCATTGCCTGCATAGGTCATTTGTGGCGATGCGCCCGGGTTCCAGTCGGGTACCCCGGTCATACCGTTGCCCACTACACGCATTTCGGCAGCTGAATTCAATATATATTTCAGGTCGGTAGTATTTGATCCGTTCCAGATTGCCCTGGTTCTGCCGCTTGCCCCTGTCCATTTAAAATTATCAAATCCGGCTCCCGGGTCAATAACCATTTTACCACCATTGGCATTATCAACGGCAAACCAGCGGTTTAAGTTATTGGCAGAATTATCCCAGGCATTGCCATCATGAAATTTAAATTCATCGTTGGTATTCATATTGGCCAGCAAAATAAATTTATTTACACCTATGTAACTCATCTTGGTTGCAGGCTGCGACCATCCTTGAAAGGCTCCTATCATTCCCATTCCGCCAATACCATTTGCTACGGCTGTTTGTAAATAATATTTTTTATTGGCAAGATCAAAAGTTACCCTGTATACTCCTGTTGTTGTAACCCCTATATTGTTTTCATTTACATCGGTAATTGTTCCAGCCGGACCTGCAGGATCCTGTCCCCAATCAACTGCACCAGGGAAAGGTGGCCAGTTTTGGCCATTAACAAATTTAATATCATTTCCACCGTTAAGCTGGATATAAGAAAAATAAGTGCCGGGGAAACGGGGGTCTTCTATCATTCGTGTGGACTGAGAGATATCCCATCCACCTGGGGTTGCACTACCTACGATATATACTTTTACTTCTCTTATGAGAACCAGGTCATTTACATAATCAGCCTGCTGGCTCCAGTTGCCGGAAGTTGCAATAACAGTCCATTTAAGATTTGCAGGTGTGGGCAATGAAGTAAGTCCATGGGCTATCAAGCTATCGTTCATAGCCTTATAAGTTATCGTAGCTGTTGAATCAGCAGGAGCTGCATTGGGATTTAATACAAATAAGGGATTTGTAAAATCGCCTGTTAAACTAAAAACAACTTTGTAAGTTATGGCCGGACCACCGGTAGCAGGTTTTGATCTTGTCCACCGAAAAACGAAGCTTTCAGTTGTACTGCCCGGGTTGATCGTTACAGGCGATGTACTTGAAACGGGAGCTAATAAAACAAAATTTGATGCGCCATCCTTCATCCGTGTTATACTGATGTTGAAAATACTTTGACTTAAAATAGTAACCGAACCATTGCTTGCCTGTACGCTCCAGATCATATCGGTTTTGGCACCATTGGCTATACCTTTTGCCTTAAGGGCATCATCTAACTCCTGGTGAGTTAAATTGACTGAAGTAAGATTAGCTGCAACAAATTCGATAAAAGGAGATTTAAGATCACCACCGGTTTTCAGCGCCATTACAATTTTATATACGGGCACTGTGGCAATACCGGGCAAGGCTGCATTCCAGCTAAAAGGAACCACAGCATTTGGGGTAGCTGAATTTAAAATAATGTTGGTTCCGGTTTCAGGTGCTTTGATCGTAAAGTCTACAAGTCCTTCGCCGGTTGGATTATTTCCTTCAAATTCTACTTTTTTACAGCCTGTAAACAGCAGTATTGAAATGGCAACTAAGGAAAATACTTTTTTCATTTTACTATTTTTAAATGATTTTCTACAAAATTTATTTCATGGTTGTAAAGGTTACTTCTGTATCTGCTGTGGAAACAGTTATAGGCAGACCATTTATATCGAGCATGGTCCCGTTAAATCTGTAACTAAATTTCATTAACTTCCTTCCTGTTGCAGGTGTGAATGAAAGGTTGGGAATAAAAGAACCGCTCCAGATTGTTACATCAGTTTTACGCAACCCTAATGTAACAGCAGCTCCTACAGGATTATTTAAATCATCATACATGGTAATTGTAAAAGTTGTTGGCAACATACGCTGGTCGTTTACTGTTACTGCATATCGCTGATCAAAATTTACACTAACAACGTCATCCACATCAACTTTTGCAGGAAATACCCTGGCTAAAGACGGTACAAAGATAAGCGGATCA